>JBDNDH010000232.1:0-3456 GCA_046719235.1 Thermodesulfovibrionales bacterium | reverse complement strand
ACAATCTATTAAACCTAAGTTTATTTATAGATAAAAAAACCTTTGAGGCGCTTGCAAATCCTTCAAAAGATACACTTACACAGATTATCAGTATTAACACTCATATTGCGGCGGGGCTTTTGGGGATACCTGTTGACAAACAGGATTAGTCAATATAAAGGCCCTTTTTTTCTGTAAAGATTAAGAGGGCTTTATATTTAGACACCTTTTACCTTAATTCTATCAAATGAGAGGTTGTAACTACCTGCTTCTTGACATAGAAACATCTCTTAATTAAAAAAATGTGAGGGAATAAGTAGATAATGATGAGGACACCGATTACACCTGAGGGTTTGAAAAAACTTAAGGATGAACTTGACAGGTTAATAACCGTAGAGAGACCTCAGATAATAGCAGCAATTGCTGAGGCAAGGGCACATGGAGATTTATCTGAAAACGCAGAGTATCATGCAGCAAGGGAGAGGCAATCCTTTATTGAGGGTCGTATCCAAGAACTGCAGGCAAAGATCGCATCTGCTGAGGTGATTGACCCGTCAAAGATAAATAATCAAAACAAGGTTGCCTTTGGGGCAACGGTTAGGGTATACGATTCTAACGCAGAGGATGAATTTGTGTTTAAACTTGTAGGTCCTGATGAGACTGATATAAAACAGGGCAAGATATCCATCACATCGCCAGTTGGTAAGGCCCTAATTGGTAAGGAGGTTGGTGACATAGTCAAGGTAAAGGCACCTGCAAGAACCATCGAATACGAGATCATAGAGATTACATTTGGATAGATTCTTTAAGGCAGTAATCACTCAAAATTATAAGATAAATCCCTCCACCGCAATCATCTCACTTAGACAGCCAGATGATTCTGCAATGCCTGAGCCAGGACAGTTTTACATGCTACAGGTCTCAAGGGGTAATGATCCATTACTGAAGAGACCGCTTAGTATATTTAGTGTAAAAGATGGGCTCTTGCATTTCCTATACAGGATTGTAGGCAAAGGCACAGACAGTCTCTCCAGATTTTGCCAAGGAGATGTGTTAGACCTTATCGGTCCCCTCGGAAATCCCTACCCACTCCCAAATGATGACATCATAGCCATCGCGGGTGGAACGGGGATAGCGTCATTACATGGATTGCTTGAGAGGTGTCCCAACCAGGCATATCTCTTTTATGGCACAAAAAATATCACAGAGATGATCATAAGGGATGTTATGCAAGGACTGTCAAAAATGGCTTATTTTAGCACCGATGATGGTGGCTATGGCATTAAAGGTAATGTGATAGATACCCTCAATACCTTTAATCCCCCAAGCCTTACTGTATATGCCTGTGGTCCTCGTCCAATGCTCTCTGCTGTATCGCAGTGGACAAAACAAAGAGGACTCAAAGGTTATGTATCCCTTGAGGAGTATATGGCATGTGGGGTGGGTGCCTGCATGAGTTGCGTGGTAAAGACCCAAGATGGGTTCAAATCTGTCTGTAAGGATGGACCTGTTTTTGATATAAATGAGGTGCTCTGGTAGATGATATGCTAAATCTCACCGTAGATATCGCAGGGATTAGGCTGAAAAATCCAGTGATGACCGCATCTGGCACCTTTGGATATGGGGAAGAATACAGCGAGTTTATAGATTTAAACAATCTTGGGGCAATAGTTGTCAAAGGTATATCTCTCAACCCAAAGTCTGGTAATCCTACCCCCAGAATCTTTGAGACGCCTTGCGGTATGCTCAATGCAATAGGTCTTCAAAATGTAGGGGTAAAGGAATTTTTGTCGAAAAAACTCCCATTCTTGAGGCAGTTTGACACCCCAGTGATTGTCAATTTTTTTGGTGATAGTATCGATGAATTTGTTGAGACCGCAGAAATCCTAAGTGGTGCTGATGAGGTATCTGCCTTAGAGTTAAACATCTCTTGCCCAAATAAGGAAATCGGATGGTCAAACTTTGGCACAGATGAGGTGTTGATGAAGGAGGTTATTACATCTGTCAGGAAGGTAACTGCCAAACCCCTTATAGTCAAACTATCTCCAAATGTGACTGACATCAAGAAGATGGCACTAATAGCCGAAGGCTGTGGTGCGGATGCATTATCCCTGATAAACACAATCACAGGGATGGCTATAGACATCAAAAGAAGGATACCAGTGCTTGCAAATAATACTGGTGGTCTATCAGGTCCAGCAATAAAACCAATAGCCCTTAGGATGGTCTGGGAGGTATGTCAGGTGGTAAAGATACCTGTTATCGGGATGGGCGGTATAATGACTGCAAGGGATGCCCTTGAATTTCTTATCGTGGGGGCAAGGGCTATAGCGGTAGGCACTGCAAATTTTGTAAACCCAATGGCGACTATTGAGATCATAAAAGGGATAGAGACCTTTTTACAACAAGAAGGGATACAGGATATAAACTCACTTATAGGCACCTTGACAAACCATGAAAAATCGTCGTGTTCTTAGACCCTCTGGGGTCATTACCCTCACCACAGACTTTGGACTTAGAGACACCTTTGTGGGACAGATGAAGGGTGTGATCTTGTCAATAAACAGATGTGCAAGTATTGTAGATATAACCCATGAGATAGAACAATACTCGGTGGATAAGGCTAATTATCTTATTTCTGGATTTTACAGGTATTTTCCTCCAAAGACGATTCATGTTGGTATTGTTGACCCAGGTGTTGGTTCAATGAGGCGAGGTTTGATAATAGATTATGATGGGCATTTTTTTATAGGTCCTGACAATGGTATTTTTTCCTCTATACTGCGTCACAGGGATAAAAATAAGGTAGTCCAGATAACCAATACAAAATACACCCTTCGGTCTCATAGCCCCACATTTCAAGGGAGGGATGTGTTTGCCCCTGTAGCGGGATGGCTGTCAATTGGGATACCGATAGATGATTTTGGAAGCCCTATTGATGACCCTGTTGTGCTTGACTTGGAGGTGCCAAGGTTTGAACAAAACGAGATACATGGCAGGGTTGTCTTGATTGACAGGTTTGGAAACTGCATCACAAACATAAAGAGTGATCACATCAAAGACTGGGACTTTGAGGTAGTTTTTAGGGATAAGGTCTTAGAGCCTTCCAGTTACTATGAAGAGTCAAGGGATAAGGGGATATCATGTATTATAAATAGTTCAGGCTTTCTGGAATTGTTCGTTTACAGAGGTAGTGCATCAAAAACATACGACATAAAGGAAAGCCAACCAATAACAGTAAGGTTACTTAAAAATAGGAGCGGACGATGAAGGTAAGTGGTTTAAAATTTATAAGAAACTGTTCTTTATTGGGATACCTCCTCGTGATGCAAAGATGAAAGGATTTTACGGCTTGCCTTCTATGTTCTAAGATACAGATGTGGCTACTTGGATACCTTGGGTTCAAAGTTGTGACAGTAACCGATTTAGTGAGACCTTTAAAGGATAATCAAAACAATAAAGATCTCGTTGCCCTTC
>JBDNDH010000231.1:0-3465 GCA_046719235.1 Thermodesulfovibrionales bacterium | reverse complement strand
GGTTGCTGTAATCCCATCGGCGTCATAATCGCCACTTATGAGTATCCTTTCTTTTCTTGATAAAGCAGACTTAATCCTATCTGTAGCAGTTGCCATACCTTCAATGAGGAAGGGATCTGACAACGAGAGGGTCTGTGAGTTTAGAAAATATCTTATCTGTTCAGGAGTCTTAATACCCCTATTGATCAGTATCTGGGAACATATGGGTGACAAACCAGAGATCCGACTTATGTGGTTCAAAAAATCGCCATTTGTTTTGTTTATTAACCATCTCTGGCCTGTCTGACCCTTTCTCATTTACTCTTCTTAATAGTGCCCTTCGAAATAAACAATACAATCGGACTCGCAACGAATATCGATGAATAGGTTCCTATGATAAGCCCTAAGATAATAGCCAATGAGAAGTCATGCAAGACCTCACCACCAAAGAAAAAGAGTGATATCGCAGAAAGTAGGCATGTGAGTGTTGTTATTATGGTTCTTGAGAGTACCTCATTGAGACTGATGTTGATTATTGACTGCATATTTTCCCTTATAAGTTTCTTCATGTTCTCTCTAATCCTATCAAAGATGACAACTGTATCAGTAAGAGAGTATCCTGCAATAGTGAGCAATGCCGATAACAGTATGAGATTTATCTCTTTGTTTAAGATGTAGAATATCCCAAGAACGGCAAGCACATCATGAAAGGTAGCAATAGTTGCGCCAATACCAAACTTGAACTGAAAACGCCATCCAACATAGATTAGTAAACAAACGATGGAGACAATAATCGCCATCATTGCATCTGTCCTTAGTCTTGCACCAACCTTTGGTCCTATCTCTGTTACAGAGTCAATCACTGGTTTTTTATCTGCGAAACTCTGATTTATTGCGTTAGTGATTATATCTGCAGATGTGCCAAGTTTTTCCTCTTGTTTTTTGACCCTTATGAGAATCTTGTTTTCAGTTGGTAGGTCCTGTAAATCAAACTCCTTCAGCCCAGCCTTCTCAAGAGCGGCCCTAACATCTTGAAGCATGACGGTACTGTGAAACTTTATCTGTACTGCAGTACCACCAGCAAAGTCGACACCAAGATTTGCATTTCCAAGACCAATCTGTATTAATGCAACTATACCGAGTATTGAAAGTATAGCAGAGATAGCAAGGGCAATCTTTCTGTAAGACATGAAGTCTATCTTGGTATTTTTAATTAGTTCAATCATATGCTCAACCTCTTCATCTCCCATTTCATGTGTATCAGGTCAAAGACCGTTTTAGTCCCTATAAGCGCTGTAAAGAGATTGATTGCAACGCCTAAACTCAGGGTAACTGCAAATCCTTTGATTGGTCCAGTCCCAAATTGGAACAAGACCGCCGCAGTTATCAAGGTGGTGACATGACTATCAAATATAGTCCAAAATGCCTTTTTATAGCCTCCTTCTATGGCAGCCCGCGGCGATTTACCTGCCCTCACCTCTTCCCTCATCCTTTCAAACATCAGGACATTTGAATCTACTGCCATACCTATCGCAAGTATTATCCCTGCTATACCTGGCAGTGTAAGGGTGGCATTCAGCGATGCCATTGCACCAAGAAGTAGGAGTATATTTAAGATCAGGGCAAAATCTGCAATAACACCAGACATCTTGTAGTAAAAGACCATAAATGCAACTACAAGTATCGTTGCTATAATGCCCGCCAACTTACCAGCTTCAATAGAGTCACGTCCTAAAGAAGGACCCACCGTAACATTCTGAAGTATCTTAACAGGTGCGGGTAGGGAACCAGCCCTTAAGACTATTGCTAAATCCTTAGCCTCTTCCAGTGTAAAATGTCCTGTTATCTGGGCATTGCCACCACCTATCTTTTCCTGAATCACTGGTGCAGAATAGACATTACCATCAAGGATAATGGCAAGCCTCTTTTTTACATTCTTACCTGTAATATCCTCAAATATCTTTGCACCAGCTGGATTAAAGGTCAATGATACATAAGGCTCATTAAACCTCTGATCGATGCTTACCTTTGCCTCTGATAATAAATCACCTGTAAGGAGGGTTTCCTTTTTCATGAGAAATGGTCTCTTTGTAACAACCCCTGTTTCTTTGTTAACAATCCTTTGAAAAAGTATCTCTTGCCCTTCGTTAAGTTTATCTTTAAACCTGTCAATAACTGCCTGCTCTTCTCCAAGTGCTACTATTTGTGGCAACTCTGCTGCCAATAGTGACTCGTCGTCAACTATCTTGAATTCAAGTAGCGCTGTCTTGCCAATTACATCAACAGCCCTTTTAGGATCCTTCACACCAGGCAACTGAACTACTATCTCGTTTTCACCTTGTCTGTGGATTGTTGGTTCTGCAACGCCAAACTGGTCTATCCTGTTGCGAATTATTTCAAGGACCTGCTCAGTAGATGTGTCTTTTATCCTCTTTGACTCCTCATTGATGATGGTGTATCTTACCTTGTCTTTATCTTCTTTTGGTGACAAAATAGGATATTCCTTCTCTATCTCTTTCCTGATCTCGGGTTTGTTTGGTGATACTAAAATTGAAGAACCATCCTTTTTTACCTCTGCAGAGAGTTGTTTCTTGTCAAGTGATGCCTTTATTGTAGATACCATCCTCTCAATTGCTATATCTACCGCCTTATCACCCTCCACCTCAAATACGATGTGTAATCCACCCTGCAGATCGAGTCCTAATACCAATCCCTTATTAGGCATGTTTTTCTGCCAAAAATCTGGCATGTATTTAAAAAATGGTGTGTTTGGTAAGAAAAAGACTATTGATACAATAACTGTCAAAACAATTAGGCATAAACGCCACAACGTACCCTTTTTCATCTATTCTCTGTGATTACCTCCAATCTTTTTCCTAAGGATTAATCCTCATCCGCAGGTGCTCTCAATGCTGATATGTACGGTTTTCCATACTTTACCTTTACATTTTCAGCAATCTTTACGGTCACAGTATTAGTCCCTACACTATCAACAACACCATACTCACCACCAGCAAGTATGACCTTATCGCCCTTCTTTAGGTTGTTAATCATATTCTGATGCTCTTTAGCCTTTTTCTGCTGTGGCCTTATAAGCAGAAAGTAGAAAACTACAAAGATCAATATCAGAGGAGAAGCCCCTCCTTGCCCAGCACCTCCATTTGCAGGTGCCATTGCAAAGGCATCCGTAACAAGATTTAAAAACATTGTTGTCATCATATGACCTCCATCAAATTGTTTTTGTATTTAAGAAAAGGGTGTTAGAGTTCAAAATAAGGTTGATATACTAACAATCAGTGCCCAAAAATCTCAAGTTTTTTAGTGCCAAAAGATAATCAATACTGTAATACAATCAAAAATAAGGGTATTTAAATACTTTTCACATACAGAATGCACAATAGACCCGTGATAACATATCTTATCTCAAATTAGTAGATGAAAAATCACGATATCAATCTGTATTTGATAGAGAGACAAGAACTTTTA
>JBDNDH010000230.1:0-3471 GCA_046719235.1 Thermodesulfovibrionales bacterium | reverse complement strand
GCAAGAATACCACCCCTTTTCAATATTTCGATAGCCTGCAAGATATGATCTGTATCTTTTTTAACAGAACCGAGGTCTATATTGACGATATCTAACCACACATGAGGACCACACTCAAAACAGGCATTTGGCTGGGCATGGAATCTTCGGTTTGTCGGATTTGTGTATTCATCAAGACATTCCTGACACATTTTAAAAGCTGACATGGTAGTATTAGCTCGATCGTAGGGAACCCTTTGTATTATTGAGTAGCGTGGCCCACAGTTTGTGCAGTTTATAAAGGGATAGTGGTATCGCCTATCCAAAGGGTTTAAGAGTTCTGCCAGACAATCTTTGCATATTGAGACATCTTGAGAAATCAGGGTAAATCTACTTAGTTCATCATCACTTTCAGTAATCGTAAATTCATCATAATCTGATGTGACGGGCAATTCTTTTATGTCTATGTGTTCAATCTTAGCTAACGGAGGGTGATCCTTTCTTACAGATAGAATAAATCCTTCAAGGTTTTCGCCCTGTGCATCAATAATCACTCCACCTGATGTGTTTTTTACAAAACCCTTAAGATTTCTTGCTATTGCGAGATTGTAGATAAAAGGTCTAAAACCTACACCTTGAACAATACCTTTTATGTTGATTAGAAATCTTTGCATTGTGTCTGCTCAAACAATCTATTAGCACCTGAGTACTTATATGGATTTTTTGTCCTAAATGTCTTCCTATGGACTGGACTTAAACCATATCTCTCAATCGCCAGATAGTGCTGTTTAGTAGGGTAACCCTTGTGTTGAGCAAATCCAAATTGGGGATATTTCTTGTCTATATCAACCATGATCGTATCGCGGCTCACCTTTGCTATCACAGATGCTGCTGCAACTACTGCGCTTTTACTATCAGCCTTAACGATAGATATCTGTGGTATCTGGATCTCTGGCAGTCTTACTGCGTCTATAATAAGAAGGTCGGGGGGCTTCACTAAAGACCTTATAGCCCTCAGCATGGCAAGTCTTGAAGCCTCAAGTATATTGAGATGATCTATTTCATCATTAGATGCTACGCCTATACCATAGGCTATAGCACAACTGATAATCTCTTTATAAATCTGCTCTCTTTGTTTCAGAGAGAGTTTTTTTGAGTCATTTAACCCTTTTATCTTTATGTCTACAGGGAGGATAACAGCCCCTGCAACCACAGGACCTGCAAGAGGACCTCTTCCAGCCTCATCCACCCCTGCTATAAAATCAAAACCTCCTGACCTGTAACTATGGTCAAAGTCGTATAGATCCAATCTAACTTCTTTCTTTGTCTTTTACCTTTGCATCTTTACCTTTCTTATCTCTTAGATAATAAAGTTTTGCCCTTCTTACAGAGCCTTTTTTCACCACCTCAAGTTTATCTATTGATGGCGAATAAAGGGGGAATATCCTTTCCACACCAACTCCAAAAGATACCTTTCTAACCGTGAATGTCTCGTTTATGTTTGCACCCCTTCTTGCAATCACAATACCCTCATAGGGCTGTATCCTCTCCTTGTCACCTTCAACAACCTTGACATGCACCCTCACGGTATCCCCAATTGAAAAACTTGGCATATCCCTCTTGTATCTCTCTTGGACAACACTCATTAAGTTCATGACAAATACCTCCTTTTTTTATGCTTTTTGTTTTTTATATATTAAGTCTGGTCTCTTTGTTAGTGTCCTTCTCAATGCCTCTCTCATCCTCCACTGCCTTATCAGATTGTGGTTTCCAGACAGTAGCACCTCTGGAACTTTTAAGTCCATAAACTCAGGGGGTCTTGTGTATTGGGGATATTCAAGTAGCCCCATGGAAAAAGACTCATCTACAGAGGATTCATCATCTCCAAGCACATCAGGTTTGAGCCTTGAGACTGAATCTATTACAATAAGGGCAGGTAATTCCCCCCCTGTAACAATGTAATCCCCTACTGATACCTCTTCATCTACTATCAACTCTCTCACCCTTTCGTCAATACCCTCATATCTACCACATAGAAGGACAATCCTTTCGTCCTTTTCCTTATATCTTTGAGCCATATCATGACTAAATGTCTTACCCTGTGGGGTAAGTAGGACTACATGCCTCTTTATCCCATCTGATATAAGAGACTTATATGCACGATAGAATGGCTCTACCTTCATAACCATCCCTGGGCCACCACCGTAAGGATAATCATCTACCGTACGATGTTTATCAGTGGCAAAATCCCTCAGATCATATACCTTTACATCGAGCAATCCGTTTTCAATAGCCTTTTTGAGTATGCTCAACTGCAAATAGGCATGTATGATTTGGGGGAAAATGGTTATTACATCAAAACCTAAAGCCATATATTTTAAATCATTTCTAAGGGTTTGACAACCATTTTTTTATTATCAACATCTATAGATACGATAAAGTCTCTAATTGCGGGGATTAGTGTTTCTTTACCGTCATCATCTTTAACTATATATACATCAGCCTCACCAGCTTGCATAATTGATTCAATCTTACCCAAAAAATCATTGTCTATTGTGTAAACATTCATTCCTTCTAATTCGTAATAGTAATATTGCCCCTCAGGTAATTGAGGGGATTCTGACTTATCAATCCTTATATATTGATGCTTGAAAGAATCGGCATCATCTAAATTGGTACAATCAGATATGCTTATTATCAGATTCTTACCGTGTCTTCTGATATTTCTGATCTGTCTCCACTGAGCCTTCTCCCCGTTTGAAAAGCAGACCTCCTCAAGCAGAAAAAACCTATCAGGATCATATGTAATTGGTTGAACTAATATCTCACCCTTATTACCCCAGGACTTTATAACCCTGCCGATCGTAACAAGATTGTCTTTCTTATTTAGAGACCTTACCAACCGTTCCACCCCGAGGTATTATAGCCACTCCACAGGAGTCAATATGGCAATGAAACCTATCCTTTTCCGGATCATGTCCAATACATACCCCCTCTTCTATTATGTTAAACTTGTCAATAATCACATTTTTTAACCTACATCCCTTTTTAATCATAACATTATCCATAATAATGCAATCTTCTATCTCAGCATCCTCCTCAATCGTGACATTGCTCCTCATTATAGAATTATCAATCCTTGCACCTTTTATTGAGGCACCGTCTGCTATGATACTATTTCTTATCTCTGCAGATATTATCCTTGTAGATGCCAAGTGTGCCCCGGCATTATGAATGGGCCACTTTTTGTTGTTAAGATTAAAAAGTGGGTGTTCTCCCAATAGGTCCTTATGGGCATCAACAAAAGCCCTAATAGTCCCCACATCCCTCCAATATCCCTTTTCTTCTGTGGGTAAAGTGCCTGGTATTAGGTTTGTCCCAAAGTCATAGGCAAACACCCTTGAACCTGAATTGACAAGATACGGTATGACATGGGCACCAAAATCGTGTTGTTTTAACTGCTGTGCCTTGAATAGGGCATCTAACAGCGTC
>JBDNDH010000023.1:0-10396 GCA_046719235.1 Thermodesulfovibrionales bacterium | reverse complement strand
CTTTATGTTTGTCAACCCATTGCTATCAATCTTATTTAGTAGGGCATCCTGTTGACTTTTAATATTGTATCTCTGGGTTGTCTTCATTTTGTTATCACCAAGCAACCCCTCAGGTATAAAATCACCTTTTAATTTGACTATTACCTTTATTCTGCCCTCTTGCGCAGCCTTATCTATTATATTTTGAGAATATTTTGGATTTTCTGTGTTTAAGGTCTTTTCATTTGAGCAATACTGTGAATAAAGCAGGGCATCTGAAGAGTCATCAAAGGGTTTACATTTGATTTCACTGCCTTCGCTGACTCCCAACAAGATAGTCAACTTTAGGAATAAAACAGATAAGGTTAAGATAATACGAAAAGTTGCCATAAAACCTCCAAAAAATGTATTTAGATCACAATGCTTGAGAAAATCCCTGTTGGACCGACCTGAAAATCAAAATCCCGCAGTTTAAAAAAGGTTTTTTTAATACTCTCATCTTTAGTGAGGATTGTTTAGTAGAGATTTTTAAAGTCTTGGAGATGCCTACGGTTAGGATGACGATTAAAAAAGTAGTCAACACAGTAAATAGCCCAATCATGAATCAAACCTTCTTTCTTAAAGTCATTCTGAAAATCTCAAAACAAAAGACTGTGATCGTTTAGTATCTCTTTTGCCAGAGAGATATAAGCCTGAGCACCCGGTGAGTTTGGTGCGTAAAGCACAGCTGGCTTGCCATGACTTGGTGCCTCTGCAAGGACGATATTTCTTGGTATGATTGTATCATAAACCTTTGTCTTAAATATTCGTCTGACATCATCAGCAACCTGTCTTGATAATGCGATATGACGATTATACATTGTAAGAAGTATCCCCTCTAAATCAAGGGTTTCATTGAACCCACCCCTAATCCTCCATAATAGCTTTATCAGCAGGCTAAGCCCTTCCATAGCAAAATACTCACACTGCACAGGCACCAATACAGACTCCCCTGCAATCAAGGCATTGAGGGTAAGCAGTCCAAAAGACGGTGGGCAATCTATAAATATGTATCTATAATCATCCTTGACCTCTTGAAGGAAAGACTTTAGTGCAGACTCCCTGTTTTCTGCCCTTTCAAGTAGTTCTATCTCTGATGCAAACAAATCCATAGAGGCAGGCACGAGGTGTAGGTTTGCTATCTCTGTATTTACAATAGCATCCTTTATCCCAATCTTTAATGCGTAGACCTCGTATAAACCCCTTTTCTGTTCTTTCTTGAAGCCTAACCCGCTTGAGAGGTTGCCTTGCGGGTCAGAATCTATAACTAATATCTTTTCACCTGAAAGGGCAAGAGAGGTAGAAAGATTAAGGGCAGTGGTGGTCTTACCCACACCGCCCTTTTGATTTGTGATTGCTATTATTTTACCCACTCCCTGATATCACCTTTTTATTTTTTAGATAGGTGAAGTTTACAGGAGAGCCTATGTGTATGTAAAGGTTCTACTTGAGCCCTTTACTTAATAAAAATGGGGCGTACTTTTTATCGGTCCCAACAATGTGATTTGTAAGCCAACTCTTCAGAAAAATTGATAATTCTTGAACTAATAACGGATCATCAGAAGATTTTGAATACTTCTGTTGAAACTCCGCAACCCTTTTTGCCAGATCCTCATGTTCTTTCTTATGTTTTTCAAATTCAGGATATCCATACTGTTTCATGTATTTTTCCTCAGTGGCAAAATGGTCTTTTGTGTAGTTTACCAATTCTGTTAGGGCTTTATTCATGATATCCTTTCCCTTCTTGTTTTGAACAGAGTCATGAACATGATTTAAGAGTTCAACCAGCTTCTTGTGTTGGTTATCAATCTCTACAATCTTCGTCTCAAACAGGCTTCCCCAGCTTAAAAGTGCCATGTTTTGATACCTCCCTGTTAAAATTTTATAATCGTCATAAGGAATTATATTATTTTTAATATGAAAAATTACAAGATTTATTGATCAGTGGGTGTATTATAACTTCTATAAATAGATTTTTTTGTATGAAAATATCGCTAAATCGCTCCTCATCCATTATTAAATTTAAGGCTCCCAACACTACCTGTCTGATTTAATCAATTTACCCATGATAGAAAGTCTCTCTAATCTCTGTAATTTCAGTTCTTACGATTTTGAGTCGTCCTGTGAGATATCTTGTTTTGTTTCTTCGACGGATTCTGAAATCCTGTATTCCTCATCAGCCCACCTACCCAGATCTACCATCTTACACCTGCTTGAGCAAAATGGTCTATACTCGTTTTCTTCCCATGTTGTAATTTTGCCACAGACAGGACACCTAATCCTCATGTCTTTATCATCCCCTTTTGGAAAAAATCGGTTGAGTGAGTATGTCCATTTTCATCAATTATTAGTCCTTCAATGCCATATCTTTTCATCGTCTCTATCGCACGTTCAACACCCATTGTAAAAAGCCCTGTGGCTAAGGCATCACACATGGCACCATCGTCTGTAACCACTGTAACACTCATAATGCCTCTTGCAGGATAGCCAGTTTTCAGATCTAATATGTGATGATACCTCACCCCATCAAGTTCAAAATACCTTTCATAGTCACCCGATGTTGATATACACTTGTTTGATAGTTCTACCTTACCAAAAATCTCATCTTTATTGGTCTTTGGGCGTGGAGATTGGATACCTACCATCCACCCCCTATTGTCTAACTTTAATCCAAAGGTTTTTATATCACCACCGATAGAGACTATACCCCCTTTTATACCCTTTTCTACCAAGAGGCCTGCAATCTTTTCTGAGGCATAACCCTTGATAATCCCTCCAGGATTAATTTCCATACCCTTTTTCTTGATGAATACCGTATAATCTGCCTTATTTAGCACAATAGCCCTGTAATCCACCAAAGATAATGCGTTTTTTATCTCTTGTCCTGTTGGTATCTTCTTTGTTTTAAAATCCCAGAGTTTGATGAGCGGTCCAGCGGTGATATCAAAACCGCCCTCTGTTATCTCAGAGACCTTAATTGCCTTTTGTATGAGATCGAAAGTCTCTTTTGAAACCTTAACGGGTTTAATCCCCGCGTTTCTATTTATCTTTCTAATTTCACTTCTTTCGTCGTAATAGTTTAGAATCTCTTCAAGTCTCTTTATCTCAAGGAAGGCATCTTCTATGGTTTTTTTTGCAATGTCCCTGTCTTTAGCACGAATTGTGATAGTCGTAATGGTATACATTGCACTTCTTGTCTCCTTAAAGACATGGTCAGTCTTTTGACAACTTAACAAAAAAATAAGTACGAAGAGTGGTAGCTTTTTAATCATTGGAGATTTACTGAAAGGTCTTTATCCTTGACCCTTTGCCCATGTGATGATGGCATCTACCATGGATGTTATCGTTGCCTCCTTCGGCATGATACTTACTGTTAGACCAGCCTGTTGTATAGCCTTAGTGGTAACAGGTCCAATAGATGCAATAACAACGGATCGTAGGAAGCCAATTGCCTCTTCCCCCATAATGTCTAAAAAGTTCGTAAATGTGGCTACACTTGTAAAGGTAGCAATAGTAATCCTACCCTCTTTGAGAAACCTCTGTAGCCTTTTCCCATGTCTCTCTGGCTTGATGCTTTTGTAAGCAACAGGGGTATCTATGATACCGCCATTCTGTCTTATCATATCGGGGAAGACATCCCTTGCCTCCAAAGCCCTTGGCAATAGTATTTTCAGGGCACTAAGATCTTTGCAAGTCTCCTCAAATTTTTTTACCAGACCTTCTGAATTAAATTCATCAGGGGTGATATCTACCCTGATCCCCCATTTTTTCACAGCCTCTGCGGTCTTTTTGCCCACAGTGCATATCTTCAACCCCTTTAAATCTCTCACATCTTTGTCTCTGTCTATCAGTCTTTGAAAGAAAAAAGACACTCCTTTAGGGCTCGTGAAAACCAACCAGTTATAATAATCAAGCCTTTCTATGGCTCTATCAAGACCAGTATAATCATCCGGTTCAACCGTTTTTATCGTAGGAAATTCAAATATCTCAGCCCCTAAATCCTCAAGGGGTTCATAATCCTCATTATACTCACGGGTAATGAGTATCCTGTGACCGAAAAGTGGTTTTTTCTCATACCATTTGAGTCTTTCCCTTATATTGACTACTTCCCCCACTATCATTACAGCAGGAGGTCTGATGTGGTCTTGCTGTATTAGCCCTGCTATCTCAGATAGGTTGCTTACAAGGGTCAGTTGATCTGGCCTACTACCCCATCTTATGACAGCTGCAGGGGTTAATGGGTCCCTTCCATTTTCAATGAGCTTTTTTGTTATAGATTCAATATTTTTTATCCCCATAAGGAAAACAAGGGTATCAAAACCCCTCGCAAAATGCTCCCAGTCGATAGTGCTCGTTGGTTTTGTTATGTCCTCGTTACCTGTAACAACCGCAAAAGACGACGAATACCTTCTATGGGTAACTGGTATCCCTGCATAGGCAGGTGCAGCAATCGCAGATGATATACCAGGTATAATCTCAAAATCTATCCCTGCATCACTAAGTGCTAATGCCTCCTCACCACCCCTACCAAAAACAAAGGGGTCACCTCCCTTTAGTCGACAGACTATTTTGCCTTCTCTTGCGTAATTTACCAGTGTCTGGTTAATCTGCTCTTGGGTCATCTCATGGTGGCCACCTCTCTTTCCAGCATATACAAATTCTGCCTTGTGGTCTATATAATTTAGCATCTGGGCATTCAGGTGAAAGTCATATACCACCACCTCTGCCTTCTTAAGCGCCTTCAGTCCCTTAATGGTGAGTAGCCCTATATCTCCAGGTCCTGCACCTACTATATATACCTTTCCCTTCTTCATCTATATACCTCATCTAATAATCCCTTGCCTCCCTTTTCTAAAAGTTTTAATGCAAGGGCAATTCCAATCTCTTCAGGTTTGCTTGAGTCTCCAGATATCTCATCCTTTACGATAAATCTTCCATCAAGACTACCGATGAAACCCACCACCTTGATGGTATTTCCCTCCAGTACTGCATTTGCACCTATGGGCACCTGACAACCACCCCCAAGTCTGCTCAGAAATGCCCTCTCCGTTTTAACACACAACGATGTCTCCAGGTGGTTTAGATGAGATAACAGATTATTTACTGCTGTGTCATCAACCCTACACTCAATCCCAATTGCACCTTGCCCAACAGCGGGTATCATCTCGCTTACTCCCAAAACTTGGTCTATCCTACTAGTCAACCCAAGCCTTATAAGACCCGCAGATGCAAGCACTATTGCGTCATATAAACCTTCCTGAAGTTTTCTTAATCGGGTGTCCAGGTTTCCTCTCAATGGGTGGATAACCAAATCGTTTCTGATATTTAATATCTGAGAGGCCCTCCTGAGACTACTCGTCCCTACCCTTGCCCCTTTTGGCAGTTCAAGTATGTCCTTATATAAAGGCTTCTGCGGATTTCCTTCGGTTTTAAACAAAACAGCGTCCCTTACATCCTCTCTCTTGCATATAGCCCTTAGGTGAAGTCCCTCGGGCAGTTCTGAGGGCATATCCTTCATGCTGTGGACTGCGATATCAACATCATGTCTCAATAAAGCCTCTTCTATTTCTTTTACAAACAGGCCCTTTCCCCCTACCTTTGCAAGGGGTACATCTAATATCTTGTCACCTGTTGTCTTAATCTTACATATGTTTATCTTTATTGATTCATCAACAAGAATCAGCTGCTTTGCTACCCACTCTGCCTGCCATAGTGCAAGTTTGCTACCTCTTGTACCAATCCTTATATCATGTTTCTTTATCATAATATCAGCCTATCTCTCACCGAAAATAGCGGTGCCAAGCCTTATGATGGTAGCGCCTTCTTCAATAGCCACTTCGAAATCATGAGACATACCCATTGAAAGGTGATAAATGGTGTATCCGCTCCTTTGTATCTCTCTTTTGATTTCATATAATCTCTTAAAATATGGCCTCACATCCTCTGGGTTGTCGAAATAAGGTGGCAGGGTCATCAATCCTTGTAATCTCACATTGTTCAGGCTATACGCCTTTTTGACCATATCAATTAGAGAATCCTCAGATATGCCAAACTTTGTTGTCTCTTCTGATAGATTAACCTGTATCAATACATCTTGAATCTTGCCTATCTTCCTTGCCTCTTGGTCTATCTTTTCAAGTAGATGCACAGAATCAACAGACTGAATAAGGTCAAAGAGTCTCACTGCCTTTTGTACCTTGTTGGTCTGTAAATGACCAACAAGATGCCATTTAACATTAGTAAAACCCTTATTTTCCGCTATTTCGGTAAAAACCTTAATCTTTTTTTCTGCCTCTTGAACCCTGCTTTCCCCAAAAAACCTGATACCTGCGTCCACTGCCTCTACGATTTTATCCAAAGGAAAGGTCTTTGAGACAGCCAAAAGGGTTACGTCTTTGGGATCTCTGTCGGATTTTAACGCTGCCCTGTATATCCTTTTATATATCTCGGAAAGGTTGTTTGTGATCATTATCTGTTTTGATTTTAACAAAAATTGCTTTTTTTTTCAGTCAAAAAATATATAATATATAAAGATAAAAAATTCTTCGGGGGAATCTATGGCTATAACCAAGACTCAAAATCTCCAGGATGCCTTCTTAAACCAGCTCAGAAAGGATAGGACATCAGTAGTAGTTTATCTTACAAACGGTGTAAGACTTAAAGGTGTTATCAAGGGTTTTGATAATTTTGTAGTCTTACTCAAAGAGGTGACAGAACAGTTGATTTATAAACATGCCATATCTACAATAATGCCCGAAAAACCAGTAGATATAAAATATGAAGATACTGAATAATAAATATTAGGAGAGATTGCACATGCTAAAGGCATTAAGACAACACGCCCGATACTTTTACTTCCTATTTGTCATAGTCATCATCACCTTTATATTCTGGGGTATTGGGACTAAAGACGATCGTTCGGTAGTCATTGTTGCAGAGGTGGAGGGATACAAGATCACATCAGAGGAATACTGGAGAAGCTACGAAAATGTAAGAAATAATTACAGACAGTTATTCCAAGAAAACTTTACTGAAGAGATTGAAAAGGGGCTCAAACTAAAAGAGATGGTTTTAAATAACCTTATAGACCAGAAGGCATCGCTCGTTATTGCAGACCAGTTAAAGATCACCGTCAGTGACAAGGAAGTACAGGATGCCATAATAAGGGATCCCAGGTTTGCAAGGGATGGCATATTCAGAAAGGATATATACCTTAGGACACTTGAGCTCAATCGCATAAGACCTGAACAGTATGAGAATTCTCTTAGACAACAGATTATTCTCATGAAGGTTGGGAGATTCTTGGAAGAATCAGTTGGCTCAATTGATGACGCAAATAACAAAGACAAGCAGAGTGAGATGGCAATGAAGATGATGTTAATTCAGTCCTTCGTAGAGCAATCAAAACAGAGGATGAAGATAAAGATTAACAGGGACATGATCTCGTAAGGCAAGAAAGAGGTTAAAATGTTAGAAGAAAAGATACCATTAGGGCTCACCTTTGATGATGTGTTGCTACTACCTGCTAAATCAGATGTCGTACCAAGAGATGTTGACACATCAACAAAACTTACCAGAAACATAACACTCAATATCCCCATAGTCAGTGCAGCAATGGATACCGTAACAGAGGCAGAGATGGCAATCTCGATAGCGAGAGAGGGTGGCTTAGGTTTTATCCATAGGGCAATGTCTCCAGAAAGGCAAGCTGGGGAAATAGATAAGGTAAAAAAATCAGAGAGTGGAATGATTGTTGATCCTATTACCATATCTCCAAATGCCCCTATTTTAGATGCTCTTATGCTGATGCAGAGGTATAAGATCTCAGGGGTGCCAGTAACCAAAAAGGGCAAATTAGTAGGTATAATTACAAACAGAGACCTCAAGTTTGAGACAAATTTTACAAAAAAGGTCTCAGAGGTAATGACACACGAGAGGCTTATTACTGCACCTGTAGGAACTGACCTTGAGAAGGCAAAGGATATACTTCATAAATACAAGATTGAGAAGCTTCCCATTGTTGACGATGACTTTAATCTTAAAGGCCTAATAACCATTAAGGACATAGAAAAGAGGGAAAAATATCCATCTGCCTGCAAAGACCTAATGGGTAGATTAAGGGTTGGGGCAGCAGTGGGTGTAGGGGATGAGGCTATTTTGAGGGTAGAATTACTTGTTAAGGCAGGTGTTGACATAATAGCCATAGACACAGCACATGGTCACTCAGAAGCAGTTATTAATACCCTTAAAAAGATTAAAAAACTTTTCGATATTGATGTTGTAGCAGGTAATGTGGCAACAAAAGAAGGTGCAGAGGATCTAATAAAAGCCGGTGCAGATGCCATAAAGGTTGGTATAGGTCCTGGTTCAATCTGCACCACAAGGATAGTGGCTGGGGCTGGTGTGCCACAACTAACAGCCATTAAAAATTGTTTTGAGGTAGGGGTCAAATATAACATCCCTGTTATTGCAGATGGTGGTATCAAGTATTCAGGCGATATCACAAAGGCCCTTGCCGCTGGAGCAAGTTGCGTAATGATAGGAAGCCTTTTTGCTGGGACAGACGAATCTCCTGGAGAGATTATCCTATATCAAGGTAGGAGTTACAAATCTTACAGGGGAATGGGCTCTCTCGGGGCGATGCAGGAAGGTGCAAAAGACAGATACGGACAAGAAGGCGTTGAAAAGGCAAAATTAGTCCCAGAAGGCGTTGAAGGAAGGGTTCCGTATAAAGGTCCTTTATCACAGAGTATTCATCAGTTGGTAGGTGGAGTAAGATCAGGGATGGGATATTGTGGAGCAAAAACACTTGAGGAATTGAGAAAAAACGCAAGATTTATACGAATAACAAACGCAGGATACCGTGAAAGTCATGTTCACGATGTAATAATCACCAAAGAGGCACCTAATTACAGGATAGAACAATAGTTAATTACTCAAAAGGAAAATTACATCCCGAAAAGGTAAAACAAAAAACATAGAGAGTTTATGAATTGCTTTATTATATAATTAAATATGCAATGGCATGGTCATTGCGACAAGGGTAGTGTTAATAGAGAAATGAAAGGAGGTGAAAAAGGGTGAAGAGATTATTAGCACTCATATTGGTAGTTCTGTTTACTCTCACTTTAACAGTCTTCGCATTTGCAGCAGAGACAAAAGGTACCATCTCAAAGATTGATGGCAACAAGATAACCGTAAAGGACGAGGCCGGCAAAGAAAGCACTATTGAAGGAGATGCAAAGGGGCTCAAGGTTGGTGATAAGGTAACGATTAAAGATGGCAAGATAGTAAAACCTAAGAAAAAGGCAATCGAGGGTTGCTAATCCTCAAAGGGCGGGAGATCCCTCTCGCCCTTATGTTATCCTCTCCTTCTGTAATACAATCAAGGTAAATATACATCATCTAAGATAGCCGTTTTTGGATTAAATGCCTAAGGTCTGATAGTATATCAGTAAAAATTTTGTCTCTATTAGCAAGATCCATCCTAAAAATCTTCACATCATCTCTTTCTTTGACTTCCTTTAGAAAACCTTTACCTTGTAAAGCCACTGTAGCCAAGACTATCCTATCAGAGTCAAGTAGAGCGCTAATAAGATTTATAAAGGTTTCTGAAAAACACTCCATCTTAGCAATCTCATCAATCACCACAAGTGGTGAATCTCCAAAATCTATGGACCTTAAAAAATCTTCAAATCCATCAACATCAACAAAATATCTGCCTACTCTAAATCTACTCCTTATATTTACATGGGAAAGAATCTTTCTCTGTCCCTCTAAACTTACCAATTCAAAGCCTACCCTATCTTTTTCAACTATCTCATTGGTGAAAAATCCAACTGGTCTGTAATTAGACAGGGCTTCCACCAACCTTTTTACCATCGTTGTCTTACCAACCCTTGGAACTCCTGTAATGAGAATATTCTTTATCATCTGATTTGAACTATACCTAATCAAACTTCCCAATCTAAATCTAACCAAAAATCACTGAGTATATGAATCTTTATCAGTAGAGTGAGAGTCTGATTTTGCCTGAAACCTTCTTTTTTTCCTGAATATGCTTTTTCCAACCTTTACAAAAATAAAAACTGTTATAGATAAGACAAGCATAAAACCAACGATAGGTAAAATTATCGAAACAGATGCAACAATGGTTGACAGTATCAACTCAGAAGTTGCTACAAAAGCATTGCCAATACCACCTGTAAAGAGAGATGATTTAGCCCTTAGGGCAGTTGTGGCACCCTGAAAGATACCCGCAATACCACCACCAGCCATAATTGCAACTATCCATTTCAATGCAGGGGGAATGTCCGTTATCACCGATGCAGATGCTATAACACCAGCAATGACAGAGACCGGAGAGCCTATTTTATCC
>JBDNDH010000229.1:0-3472 GCA_046719235.1 Thermodesulfovibrionales bacterium | reverse complement strand
ATCCTATGAAAAATTACCCTGTGTTCTTTGTAAAAAAGAGACCACATTACAGTGTTAAAGACATGCCAGCGATTTATCTTGTATCAAGCGCCCATGACAGAACATTATAGAGTATAAAAGATGTAAGACCAGCAACTATAAGTGATATTATCCAATTGACTATTATCTCTATGATTGCCTTAGCCTTTACATATTGCATCCCTCTCGCAAAACCTGCACCAGCTGTGCCACCAATGATTGCCTGATTCATTGATGTAGGATACCCAAAGACTGCAGCAATATAAACGGTAATTGCCTGACCAAATTGGGCACCTATTGCACTATTTGTCTCTAATTGAACTATTCCCTTGCCAACCTTTTCAAGTAGTGGTAATCCCCATGTAAGCGCACCAATCCCAACTACTGCACCTGCTATGAAACTTGCTAAGAGTAGAGATTTTACAACCCCACTACCATATAATACCCCTACTGCAAGCCCGCTATTGTTTGCACCAAGGGTAAAGGATGCATAGCAACAGGCAGCTAATAAGATATACCTTTTGATGCCTTCTACCTTGTAAGAAGTAATTGATGCGGAGAACTTTGTAATCATAAATCCAATAATCATACCTAAAATCGGTGTTGATACCCAGGTGATAGCAAGTGGCAACATCGTCTTTTCCCATGAGATAGGTGCATCAATAGCAAATGCAACACCAACTATTGAAAATATGGCTAATTGGGCAGTAGAGATAGGAAGTTTCAGCCATGTGTTTACTGCCGTTACCAATGCTGCATTAAGCATCATAACCATTGCCCTAAATGGGCTTAGATATTCTGCTGGTATAACACCTGTACCCACAGTCTTGATGACCTCATGGCTTTGTAAGACTGCCCCAATGAGGGCAAATATCGCTATTAGCATTGTTGCCGACCTCAGATTGAGCATCTTAGCACCATAGGCTGTTCCCATCACTGCACCGGTATAATGAGAACCTATTGTCCAGCCAAAAAAGAGCCCAGAAATCACCATCCCTACTACATAAAAGGTTTCCATGACCATTTCCTTTCCTTTCAGATTATCATTACATCAAATAAAACAACAAATCAATATAGAGATGTAATTAAAATTACAATATTAATGTCAAAACATACTAATATGCTGATAATATTTTGTTATAAATTTTAAGATTTGCTTGTTAAACTTTGTATTTTCAAAAATCTTAAGGTTCTTTTAGTATGCAGAAAGAGATTATCTTTACATTATTTAAACAAAATTTAAACATTTGTTATCTATATTTCAAGAAAATTCATTTATGATTCATTATTCTGTAATTATAAGAGATATATATTGATGGCAATGTTATTATGTGATTTTCACATACATACTAAGTTTTCTGATGGTTCTCTTGATTTAAGGAAGACCGTAGACATCTTTGGACAGACAGGCTTTGATGTTATAGCAATCACCGACCATGTGGTAAATGGCGACCACCCTATAGGCAAATTTGCACATCGTTTTAAACTTACAGTAACCGCAAAAAATTTCAATCAATATCTCGAAAACATCAAGCGTGAGGCAGAACGAGCATGGGAAAAATATGGGATGCTGGTCATCCCAGGTGTTGAGATAAGCAAAAACTATGTGTCCTCAGAAAAGTCTGCCCATCTTTTGATTATTGATATAAAAGAGTTTATACCAGCATGTATGAGCATTGAGTCTATTCTTATTGAGGCAAAGAATCAAGGGGCATTAACTGTGGCATGTCACCCGTATCACACAATTGATAGATTCAATAAAGACACACTTTTTTTATGGAAACACAGGGATAAATACTGTAGATACATAGATGCGTGGGAGATAGCAAATAGGGATGACTTCTTTGGCGTGGTTGCAAATAAAAAGTATCCTTACATAGCAAATAGCGATTTTCATAGGGCAAGCCATATCTATTCATGGAAGACCTTACTGAATTGCCAGAAGGATATAAACTCAATAAAACAATGTATAAAATCAAACAAGGGTGTTGCAATAACACTATTTAGAAATTAATTTAAGGAGGTAAGGCATCATGGAAGCCTTTGTACTATTTGTTGTAATAACGCTGATTGGCTTGATGTTATATTCATTCCAGATAGTCTCTGTAAGGCAGTATGTAAAAAGAAAAGATTTAATCGCATTGGATTACACTAAGGAGTATCCGCCTGTGTCGATACTTAAGCCATTAAAGGGATTGGATGATAACCTATTTGATAACCTTGATAGTTTTTGCAGGCTTGATTATCCTCAATACGAGATTATTTTTGCACTTCAGGACATAAACGATCCTGCATACAAGGTAGTATGTAAGGTTAAGGACAGATATCCAGAGAAGGACATCAAGATAGTTACTGAGTTTTGTAATGTGGGGTTAAATCCCAAGATAAACAACCTTATACCAGCATACCGTCAATCAAGGTATGAGTTCATATTAATCAGTGATAGCAATGTGGCAGTTGGGAGTGATTATCTTAAGACGATAGTTTCAAGCATCCATGATAAAAAGGTAGGCTTGGTCTGCAATCTAATAAGGGGACTTGGTGGACGCTCAATAGGTGCTATACTGGAAAACCTACATCTCAACACGTTTATCCTCGGTAGCGTCTGTTTTCTCCAGAGATATTTTGATATCCAATGTGTAATAGGCAAGTCTATGCTCATGAGGAAGTCTGATCTTGAGGCAATTGGTGGACTGATGGCATTTAAGGACATACTTGCTGAGGACTATGTGATTGGAAGGGAGATGAAGAAATATGGCAAGACTGTGGTTGTATCTGACTATATGATACACAACGTCAACGAATACTGGAGCCTTAAGAGGTTCTTAAACAGGCACACAAGATGGGGCAAGTTGAGATGGAAGATAGGTGGATATCAGTATATTTCAGAGTTGCTATGTAACCCTGTGTTTATGTCATGTATTGCCTTCGCTACTGCAACGGAAAGTAGGTTTTATGGTGGGCTATTTGCCTTCTTTGTAAGCGGTTACAAGATAATGGGAGATTACTACATAAACAGGTTGGTATCAAGGCATCAATCACAGATATCATATATACAAAATGCCTGTTATAGGACTAGGGATAGTTTTTATCACTACCTCTTTGTCCCTATCAAGGATATCATCATTGGATTGATTTGGTTTGTTCCTCTTATTAGTTCAAAGGTTGTGTGGCGTGGAAATAAGTATCTCGTTGGAAAAGACTCAACCCTTAAGCCATACCATAGCAGAGAGCTAAAAACCTTGAGGATGAAAACACGATTTTTGACATCCTAATCTATCCAAGATAGCCGATGTATTGAGCCCTATTTTAGCCAATTTTAGACGTCTCCACAACTACTTGCCTTCTGAAAAGAGTTCTTCTTCTTGTTTGTTTTTCATCCTTTTTACGAGGTCTTCGTATGAATACTGTCGTATTATCTTGTTAAACTGGGTTCTATAGTTGTTTACTAAGC
>JBDNDH010000228.1:0-3476 GCA_046719235.1 Thermodesulfovibrionales bacterium | reverse complement strand
TTTGATAAAATCCGTAAGTTTTAACACTACAAATCCTTTTGTTTTGGCAGAACATGACAACTTAATATCCTACTGGGATAAAAAGGGGGGATTAGCCCCCTTTTTTGAGGATTTAGTATCACATGGTCAGAAATCAACATCTACAGTAAAATTTGAATCCAGAGACCTTATAGATGACCCAATAATGCGATTGATAGAGCATATATCCTACATAGATGCCTTCAAAGCCTTTGAACTGCAACAGAGATTATCTAATGTATCGCCCCTTAATTGATATTTATAACGATGTGCAGGATTAAATTAGGGCACTACTTGTCTTAAAGGTTTTGTAACAAAACCCTTTCAGGCATCTATGTCAGATGAGAGACAGGTTTGGTTACATTTTTGGGTAAAAGAGCAAATGTGTATTTTCAATTACTTACTGAGACTAAAGTAGAGATTAGGTTTTTTACTGGTAAGGTCAGGATAATGAGGGCTTAAAAACGTATTTCTTTCTGCGAAAGTTGAGTTAAAGATTTACTTAGAATCTACTTTAATAAAGAGCAAACTCGTCCATTAGTTTCTTTTCACTATCTGTTGTCCCAATTATAATAAGAATATCATTCTCTTTGAGAGGTGCATAAGGATCTGGACTTATAACTATTTTACCATCGCTATTTATAGCCACAACGCTACATCCTGTCCTCTGTCTAATGCCTGTTTGTAACAAGTTTTGTCCTACCAGGCTTGACGGGACTGGCACACTGAAGACATTCAACCCTTCTGTGAGCATTAATGCTTTATGGGGCTTTAATATGTTAATGATTGTATTGATAGCTATTGAGGCATAAGACATAACCAGATCAGCGCCAGCCTTATGTATCTTACTAATATTCCTATCAAGGGTTGCCCTGCTGATTATTTGTATATCTGGTCTGAGTTTTCTGCAGTATATAGTAAGATATATATTTATATCGTCATCATGAGTTGTTATAAAAACACAAGGGGCTTGATAAATACCTGCCCGCATCAGGGTATTAAAATCTGCAGCGCTGCCAAAGATGTACTTTTCTTTGTTTTCTGCAAGTTCCTCACTGCTTTCGATAACCCTATAATCAACACCTCTCCCTTTAAGGGCCTCTGCGGTAGCGCTACCAACTCTACCTCCACCGATAATTACAACAGGCTCGGAGAAAACATAAGAGCTACCAATTACCTCATCATATTTCTTGAGTTGTCCTTCAGAGCCTGCAAGAACAAGGACAGTCGTATCGTTTATGAGACTATCTGGCAGAGGAATCTGAAAAACCCCTCTTTCCCACATTCCAACCACAGTAACACCTGTCTTATCTCTGAGTCTTGTTTCTTTTAACGTCTTGCCTTCAAGAGGTGTCCTCATTGCAGGTGCCTCGGCAATCAGGAGTTCTCCAAATCTGCCAATTATGTTTGCTTTCAGATTTGACCCCACTGCCCGTCTTGCCAGAGCATTGCCTAACATTTTGGCAAACTGGAATACATATGATGCGCCGGCAAGTTCGAGTATGTCTATAGAATCGTCCGAATCAGCGGTTGCAACAACAGGGACTTCTTTCGTGAGAGATCTGATGGTGAAGGTTATATTAGTATTAAGCATGTCGTTGTTGTTTACAACCACAAGGGCTGCATTATGAATCTGGAGGTTTTTGTAGGTTTCAGGTTCATCCAGTTCTCCAAGTACAATTTTATAATTCATATCGTGCAGTTCAAGGGCTTTTTGCAAGTCAGAAACGACAATCACGTAATTATAATTGTATTGCATGAGTTTCTCTGCGAGGCTGAGTGAGATGGGATCATAATTAGTTAGTATTACATGTCCGCTCGTATTGGATGGAAGGCTTCTGGGTGTCCGAGCCTTTGTTTGCGCATCAAGCCAAGGGGCATAGAAAAATTGAATAAAAGTAAAAGGAAGCATTACAAGGAGGAAGACAACCCCAGAGAGCAGAACAACAACAGAAAAGACTTTACCGATATCGGATGTAAATGTAATATCTCCAAATCCAAGGGTGGACATGGTTACAAGTGTCCAGTAAACCCCGCTTAGCCAGCTGAATTTCCTGCCTTCATACTCCATGATGTAATGAAATAAAACACTGTAAATGGATATCATCAGAAGTAAAATAAGCAAGAACTTAAGGAGGATTTTTATGTTCCTTCTGGCTATTGCACCTTTTAAGAAAAAAACTATTTGTGATGGGATATATTTCATAAATTCAATAGGTTACAGATTTCAAATTAATATACTACCTATTATAGATGTTTTTGTGAAAGTTTTGCTTATACCTTCGAATGATTTTATAAAACCATCCGTGAGCTCAAAAATAAGTGGTGTCGAGATTTATTTATAACACAGATTTGTTGACAGAAAATTTAAAAACATAAGCGAACATTATTATGAGAAAACTCAAGATGAAATCCCTATATGTGCACTGAGAGAGAATTCAGTATTTCGTAATCAAATAGGAAATTTTATTAGAAGATGAATAGATACAAACGCTTTTATCACTAATTGCGATAAAAATGGGCAGGCTTGATATAAACTTTTCTCGTTTATTTTGCCTCTTCTGCACCTAAATCCTCATAAATACTTTTAAACTGCTCAAGGGCTGATGCGAGGTTCTCGGCTATTTCCATGGCGATGATGTCTGGGGGTGGTAGGTTTTCAGAGTCCTCAAGGCTTTCGTCCTTAAGCCAGAAGATATCAAGGCTTACCTTGTCTCTCTGCATCAGTTCATCACAGGTGAAGGCTTTAAATCGTTCGGTTTCTCTCCTCTCCCAACGATTTTCAGGGTTATAGCACTGGATAAAGTCTTTGAGATGTTCATATCTCAATGGGTTTGTCTTAAGGGTGAAGTGCTGATTCGTCCGCAGATCGTAAATCCAGAGTTTCTCTGTCCAGGGTTTTTCGCTGGCTGGTTTTCGGTCAAAAAATAGGACATTTGCCTTGACCCCTTGTGCGTAAAATATCCCTGTTGGGAGTCTTAAAAGGGTGTGGACATCGCATTCTGCAAGTAATTTCTTTCTAACTGTCTCTCCAGCGCCACCTTCAAAGAGGACATTGTCAGGCACAACAATCCCAACCTTGCCATTAATCTTAGTAATTGTCTTTACATGCTGGAGAAAATTGAGTTGTTTGTTTGAGGTCGTCGCCCAGAAATCCTGACGTTCATAAATGAGGGATTCTTTATCAACCTTTCCCTCACCATTAACTATTGTGATACTGCTCTTTTTGCCAAAGGGGGGATTGGTGAGGACAATATCAAACCTTTCCCCTGTATCAGAGATGAGGGAATCGCCAGTCTCAACAGGGCATTCATCACCTCCAATGCCGTGGAGATATAGGTTCATGGCACATAATCTTACTACAGAATCAACAATATCTTTGCCCTTGAAGGTGTTAAATTTGAGGAACTTCTTCTGTTCTTTATCAAGAGCGAAGTTCTTTGAGATGTAATCGTGTG
>JBDNDH010000227.1:0-3482 GCA_046719235.1 Thermodesulfovibrionales bacterium | reverse complement strand
GGGATTCCCCCTATACTACACCTTGGTGCGTGTGTTGACAATTCAAGGATACTTACCATATTAAGTGCTATGGCTGAAGAGGGTGGATTATCAGATGAGATTGGAGGGATGCCAGGGGTTGGTATTGCCCCAGAGTGGATGTCAGAGAAGGCTGTGGCAATAGGGTGTTATTTTGTGGCATCAGGTGTGCCTGTGATCTTTGGGGGAGAATCCCCAGTAGGTGCAAGCAAAGAGGTCACGAGAATTCTGACCGATGTCTTTTTTGAGAGGTTTAAAGGGGCCTTTCATTTTGAGCCAGACCCTGATAAGATCCTGATACTTGCCTTGGATTACATTGATAAGGCAAGGGATGCCCTGAAATTAAACAAATATGAAAAGGGCAAGTTTGCAACCCAGAGGATACTCATGGATATGACTGCACGGAGAGAGATGGAAAGGGCTGGCAAACCCCACATCGGACTTTAGCCATTTAAGATCGGTCGTTTTATCTTCAAGGGTGAGAGATTATGGCGGGAGCGTGTGGGAATCGAACCCACCCTGCCAGATTTTGGCCGGCAACACTGGATTTGAAGTCCAGGAGGGACACCAGAACCCTATGCACTCCCAAGGTCTAACTTATTGAATATCCTAAATTCAACGGTAAATATATTAGCACAATTAGGATCAATGTGGCAAAATTATCAAACCCTTCATTAAGCATATGTTAAATATCTCTTATCTCAAGATGACTTTTTGTCCCTTTTGAGACGGGCGAGACATTATAAAAAATATTTGAGAGATATAAAAAAGGGACTACCTAAAATTAGGAGAAACTCTTGCATGTTAGGGTTTGCCTTGACATAGGGTTTGGGTTGAGATTGTAAAAAGACCTGAGAAAATGTTATATTTGCCAGATTTTAGACTTCCTGAATATGAAATTTAGGAAGTTCAGGTGAATTCCTGAAATAGATTTAGAAGAGGATCCTTTATTCAAGCCATGAAGGCTTTTCACCAGAAGGTGAGGGTTTTCATGGCTTTTTTGTTTTGCGATCAGGTGGAAATTGGAAATTTTACCCCATAGGGACTATCTATTAATGTGACATCGCGCGGATGTGGGGCATATTGGCAGAAGGTAAAGTATCTCTTCGATTTAGGCTACAAACAGCCGATAGGCAATGTAATGGTAGAGTTTAAGGCTCATAAAAACTATGAAGACAGGGACAAAAGAATTATTCGGCAAGATGGATTAACAGTAAATATCATGAAGGTAGTGGGTGATTAGAAAAGAAGTACTATGTCTCGTGGATATGGGGCTCTGGGGCCTTTATGATGGTGCTGCTTTTTTATGTGATGAAAGAGAATTTAATAGGGTCAAATCTGTAGTTTTCTGTTAAGGGGGTATTGATGTCAGATAGGGTTATGGAGTCAAGTGCCTTAGAGTATGAGAGAAGCCTAAAGAAAAGGTCTCTGGCTGGACTGTTTTTAATTGGCTTTCTTATTTTATTAACTATTTACTCACTTCAGGTAGGCTCATACAGTCTTACTTATTATGATTTGTTTAAGGCTCTTATTGGAGAAGGTAGCGATACCCTCAGGCATGTGCTATGGGACATCAGACTACCTCGCATGATAGCCGCAGTTATTGCAGGGGCAGGACTTGGCGTGGCAGGTGCTGTAATGCAGAATGTCCTTAGAAATCCGCTTGCATCACCATTTACAATCGGAGTCTCACAGGGGGCTGCATTTGGGGCTGCATTTGCGATAATCTTCTTTGGGGCTGGACAGACACACATGTCTGGGACTGAGGGTGTTACCGTCTATTCGCCATATATCATTGTCTTATGCGCCTTTTGTGGTTCATTAATCTCTGTTACATTTATCCTCTTGCTTTCTGCTTTAAGGGAGGTTACGCCAGAGGCATTGATACTTGCAGGGGTTGCTTTAAGTGCATTCTTTGGTGCCCTAACTATGTTCATTCAGTATTTTGCATCAGATATTCAGGTAGCTGCCACAGTATTTTGGACATTTGGTGACATAGGAAAGGCAGGTTGGAGAGAAAATGGTCTCATATTAGCGGTTTTATTAGTAGTAATGACTTATTTTATCTCAAACTCTTGGAATTACAACGTCCTTCAGTGGGGAGATGAGTCAGCCAAAGGACTTGGAGTGAGCGTCAAGTCTATGAGAATAGGGGGGATGCTGATGTCATCGCTAATTGTATCGGTCATTACCGCTTTTCTTGGGATTATAGGCTTTATTGGTCTCATCGCTCCTCATATAATTAGACTAATAATAGGCAATGATTACCGTTTCTTGATACCTTATTCAGCCATATTCGGTGGGTTTTTGCTGCTTTTTTCAGATGTATTAGCCCGAACCCTCCTCTCACCAGTTGTCATACCTGTGGGTATCATAACATCGTTCATGGGGGCGCCGATGTTCATTTACATATTGATTAAGGGCAAAAGGGTTTAATATGCTTGTAGTGCAAGGAATAGCCTTTTCTTACGGGCATAGGGATGTGCTTAAGGGTATTAATCTTGAGGTAAAATCAGGGGAAGTAGTTTCAATACTTGGGATCAACGGCTCTGGCAAATCAACACTGCTTAGGACAATAAACAGGATTTTAAAGCCCCGTCTTGGAACTGTGTTTATAGAAGGCAGAGATATTGCCGATATGAACAGAAACGATATTGCAGCAAACATCGGCTATATGCCACAAAAATCCAATGGGGTATTTTGTACGGTTTTTGACGCAGTTCTACTTGGAAGGAAACCATATATAAAATGGAATGTTCAGCAAAAGGATATTGAGATAGCCTCGCGGATTTTACGACTTATGGGTATTGAGGGATATGCAATGCGTTATACCAACGAGTTGAGCGGTGGAGAACTCCAGAAGGTGATAATTGCGAGGGCTTTGGCTCAAGAGCCCAAAGTTCTCCTTCTGGATGAGCCTATCAATCATCTTGATATCAAGAATCAACTCGAAGTGATGGGTATGATTCGTGACATAACACTGAGACTTAATATTGCAACAGTTATAGTGATGCACGATATAAATACTGCCCTGAGGTACTCTGATAAGTTCATCATGATAAAAAACGGGGTTATTTATGCCTCAGGTGGTAGAGAGATAATCAATGACAAGAATATAAAAGAGGTTTTTAATATAGAGGCGATCCTGAGCGAGATTGATGGAATACCGCTTATAGTCCCGCACCTGTCAGTGTCTAAGAATATTTAATTTTGCTAAGATGATAAAAATTAGTGGGTTGTTTGTATCAGTAATACCAATACCGTCTCTTTGGGAGCCAGAGTTTTATTGTAAGCAGACCAACAACAAAGCCCCCAATGTGAGCAAACCATGCGACACCGCCCTGTGCGGCAAATGTGGTGCTTATCAAGCCATTTATGATCTGGATTACTATCCAAAAGCCGATTACGACAAATGCCGGCACCTTGATTATTTGAATAAAGAAGAAGAATATAAAGAGGGTATA
>JBDNDH010000226.1:0-3504 GCA_046719235.1 Thermodesulfovibrionales bacterium | reverse complement strand
GTTTATAAATTTCATCACTGATGTTGGATAGGGTGTTAGCATTATAGTGTCTTTGTGACCAAAGAAATTTTGCCATAATTCCTCTGTAACAAAGGGCATGAATGGATGAAGCAGTAAAAGTATCTTTTCAAGGACAAAGTTGAAACAATTGACTGTCTCAGATTTTGTGGCATCAGTCCCGCTATTGAGTTCAGGTTTTATCAGCTCTATATACCAATCGCAAAACTCATGCCATACAAATTGATATATTGCATTTGCGGCATCGTTAAATCTATAGGCACTAAGTGACCTGTTTATCTCCTCTGCGGTGTTTGATAATCTCGTAATTATCCATTTATTAGCAAGCAATTTGATATCTTCTACCTTGCTGGATTTACTGTATTTCTTGTGTGTAGATATAAACTTTGCGGCATTCCATATTTTATTAATGAAATGCCTATAGCCCTCTAACCTTTCCTCTGAAAACCTTATATCCCTACCTTGTGCTGCAAATACAGCAAGACAGAATCTAAAGGCATCGGCACCGTATTTCTCAATCATGATGAGCGGGTCTATAACATTACCCATAGATTTGCTCATCTTCTGCCCTTTGGCATCACGGATAATGGCATGGATATAGACATCCCTAAATGGTGGTTTGTTCATAAATTTACAGCCCATCATTATCATCCGTGCAACCCAGAAAAAGATGATATCAAATGCGGTAACGAGCACGCTCGTTGGATAGTAATCCCTCAACAGATCTGTGTCCTTAGGCCAACCCAGTGTTGAGAATGGCCAAAGGGCTGATGAAAACCATGTATCAAGGACATCTGGGTCTCTGATGAGATTCTTTGATGAGCAATAAGGACATGTTGTGAGTTCATCTGGCGAGCAGATGGGTTTTACCTCCTTTGGGATCCTTATGGAGCGAGACATATGTATGATCTCATCGTGAGAGAGTCCGATATTTCTAAGATCGTTATATGTGGCATGCCATTTCTCCTCGCCTTTCACCTTGATAGGGTTGAATAGCGTATGGATGATAAGGTCTCCTTGGGAGTTGCCCTGTGAGTCTTTGCAATCGGGGCAATACCAGACAGGTATCTGGTGTCCCCACCATATCTGTCGAGAGATGCACCAGTCTTTTATGTCCCTCATCCATGCAAAGTAGTTGTTTTCCCATTGCTCTGGGATGAATCTAATTTCCTTTGACTTTACTACTCTGACGGCCTCTTCTGCTAAAGGTGCCACATTTACATACCACTGTATAGTTTGCATAGGTTCAATGACGGTCTTACATCTGTAACAATGTGCTACATTGTGCTTGTGTCTTTTATCACCCTCCAAAAGCCCTTTATCCTTTAGATCCTGCAATACCATTTTTCTACATTCGTATCTGTCTAATCCTTGATATCTCGTTCCAGCATGCTCCGTCATCTTACCATCTTCATCAATGACCTTTAATGATGCCAAACCATGTCTCTTGCCCATCTGTTCGTCATTGAAGTCATGGGCAGGTGTGACTTTGACTACACCTGTTCCAAATTCCCTATCAACCTCCCTGTCTGCGATGATTGGTATCTTTCTATCCGTTAGAGGAAGCATTACGAATCTTCCGATATAACGGTTGAACCTTTCATCTTCTGGATTGATAGCCACTGCTGTGTCTCCAAGCATTGTTTCTGGCCTTGTAGTGGCTACGGTGACAAATCCGTTACCGTCATCAAATGGGTATCTCAGGTAATAAAGTTTTCCATCCAACTCCTCGTGCTCAGCCTCAAGGTCAGAGAGTGCGGTATGACAACGAGGACACCAATTGATGAGCCTATTGTCCCTATAGATCAAACCCTCATTAAACAATCTCACAAACACCTCTTTGACAGCCTCTGAAAGCCCATCATCCATAGTAAATCTGGTTCTTGACCAATCACATGAGGCACCGAGCTTTTTTAGTTGAAATATTATCCTATTGCCATACTCAGCCTTCCACTGCCATACCTTCTCTATAAAAGCCTCTCGGCCGATCTTATGTCTGTTTATGCCTTCCTTAGCAAGAGACCTTTCAACAACATTCTGGGTGGCAATCCCAGCGTGATCAGTCCCTGGTACCCACAATGTCCTAAAACCATGCATCCTTTTCCATCTACAGAGGACATCTTGAAGGGTTGCATTCAGCGCATGACCCATGTGCAAAGAGCCTGTTACATTTGGTGGTGGTATGACAATACAGAAAGTCTCTCTGTCGCTATCATTAGGTGGGGTAAAAAACCCATTTTCTTCCCAGTATTTATACCATCTTTCCTCAATATCAGATGGTGTATAGGTCTTGTTAATATCGTTCATCTTGTCTTTTTTTGCTCCTTCATCAAGTTTATATTATCAAGCATTACGCGATTGAAGATTTGAATAACAGATTACTATGGCTCAGATATCTGCAGTGATCTTGTCTATCTCCCTTTGGATCATCTCTTGTGCAGTCTCCGGGACAAAATGGTTTAAGATAGATATGGTCTTGTCTCTTATCTGTACAGATATATCGTTGAGAATCTCTCTTGTGACGTTTTCGACAATTTGAGGTGTAATACTTGAAACAATCTCCCCGACCCTTTCCCTCACAGCCTGTGTAATCGTCTCTCTTAATGTGTCATCGATTATACTTTTTACATGTTCATCGATCGTGCCTTTATAGATTTCTAACAGTTCCTCCTTTGATATCGCAGGGGCTAACCCTTTGATATCTTTTGCATCCTGATACTGGATCGCCTCATCAAGCACCTCTTTAAAGGACTCGGTCTCTTTTTCTAAGGGCATCGCCTCTTGGTCCTGGGGTTCTTCTGCAACTTGTTCTTGTAACATTGCAAAATCCTCTTCAGTAAAGGTTAGGTCTGCTGTTTTTTCATCATCTTCAACGAGTTCTGATATTTCAGAAGGCTTTTCCTCTTGAGACGATTCAATGTCAGTGTCATCTGCCACAGAGGGATGTTCTTTGATAAGTGCTTTGACCTTACTGACCAACTCTTGAGATTCAAATGGTTTGATTATAAAGTCATCAGCACCCACCGACTTTGCCTCGTTTTCATCAAAGGGCTCAAAGGCACCTACAAGTAGTATTACGGGGATATGAGAAGTGGCGGGGTCAGACTTAATCTTTTTACATAATTCATAGCCATTTATCTTTGGCATCTCAACATCAGCTAACACAAGGTTTGGTTTCATGGTTGCAATCTCAGATAATGCATTTTCACCGTTGTTAAAAGAGGTAATCTGAAAACCCTCAGGCGTTAGAACCAGTTCAACCACCTTTTGTATGGTGATGCTATCATCTGCAAGGAGTATTTTGTATCCCATTTTTTTCCTCGTTTCCTGATTATGTTTTTATTAAATCTTGTTGAGCCATTACTCAGGCCCTTTTGCCTTTTTGCTTTTATAGTCCTCAATAGCCTTCTTTAGGGCATCAGCCCCAAGATTGGAACAGTGCATCTTTTGGGGTGGGAGCCCCCCGAGTTCATTTGGCGCTGGCAT
>JBDNDH010000225.1:0-3509 GCA_046719235.1 Thermodesulfovibrionales bacterium | reverse complement strand
GCATAGATAGGAGATAAACCTTCATCTAAATTAATCTCAATCCTTATGTTAGATGGGAACACACCTTGAATAATATCCCTTATTAAATAAATAAGTTCGTGGATATTTATAACCTCCTCGTGATAATCCTCCCTCTTTGTGAAGCCTCGTAAGTGTTTGATAAGGTCAGATGCCTTTTGTGCTGATTGTTCAATGATATTGATATATCTGATGTATTCTTCTGCCCTCTCAGGGGGAAGTTCTGATGAGAGTTTAATCCTTATCAATCCTGCATATCCAAGCACACCAACGAGTATGTTATTGAAATTATGAGATAAACCTGCCAAAAGGCTGGATATAGACTGAAATCTCTGAGACTCAATCAAAAATTGCTCCATCTTCCTTTTTTCTGTAATATCCGTCCCACTAACTATCAAAAATGTCTTATTATCCGAAGTGACGCTTGAGGTAACTTGCCAGATGATGATCTTTTGCTTTCCCGAAAAGGTGTTGATAACAGATTCAAAGGTTATAGAGCCTGTATCAGCCTTATAATTGTTGAGCAATTCCTTTTCAGTATTGCCAAAAAACATAAGGTCATTTATATGATTATTTATCACCTCTACCCTGTCAAAACACAATATGCTCTCTGCGGTATTGTTAAATAACACCATCTTCTTTTTATCATCAAAAACTATAATCAAAACCCCAATAGTATTAATAATATTGGTAAAGAACTCCTTTTGCTCATTCAACTCATCTAATAATCTGTTAAGCCTATGTGTCCTAATTGCGATTACATCTTCGAGATTTTTTGAATATGCCCTCATCTCTTGTTGTGCCTCGTTTAACCTATCAATCATCAGATTGAAGTTTTCAACCAATTCACTATATTCGCCGCAGTAATCGTTTTGGATCTTGGTAGTTGTATCGTTGAGTGTGACCTTACTTAGAATCCCTGAAAATCTTTTTATTGGTGCTGTTATTAGATGAGAAATGATGAAGATTATACTTATAAACAATATAGCAAAAAATCCTGATATAACCATATAGTAAAATTTTTCTTGCTGAATTAAGTTTTCAATATGAGAGCCAGAATAGTGAATAACCAAGAAATATTTTTGCGAGGTATTATCTTCACCTTTATTTATTGTAAATGGATAGATAGCAGTGAGATTGAGGTTGTTCCAATTGAATATAGGCTTCTCTGTTTGTAACATATCTTTGTTAAATGTTAATGCTGGGTTTGTAATGGATGAGGATTTAAGCCTACCCTCCCTGTCATAGATAGAGATATTAGTTATGTGAGGTAAGCCACTTGATAATCTATTTAGTAGGTCGGTAATCCTTGTATCGTTAAACGAAAGGTCTGTCGTGATAAATGAAGTTATAAGGATTGATGTATTAAGTGCTTTTGCCTCCTCGGACAATTTGAGGGTATTTTGCCTATTTTCACTTACTAATAGACAGAATAATACCCACCCAATTGCAACCAAGATGGTAGCAAATAATGAGACCCTATATTTAATAGACAAACCAGACATTTAATTCTCTATTTTCAGTGTTTATTAGGAATTCTAAGTCTATAGATCGTTATAGGTTTTGGTGGTTATTTGTAACATTTTATCCCTTAATCAGGATCTTATCTAACCCCAAAAAACAATCTATTTTTCTAATCCGTTTGGTCTATCTTTTTATATAAAGGCATCCTTAAGGGCATGGTTGCAGATACAATCTTTATTGAGATCAGGAGCATTTATAATGTGTGTTAGAAGTTTATTTATCTGCTCGTTTGAGAGCCTCATTGTCTCTATTACCTCATTGACAGTAAGTCTGTTTTGAGAGATACCAGCTGCCATGTTGGTAACTATAGCGATTGAGGCAAAACACATCTCAGCCTCTCGGCTTAACGACGCCTCAGGCATGAGGGTCATTCCAACAACCGATGCGCCTATCTGGGCAAAAAATTTTATCTCTGCTGATGTTTCAAGCCTTGGTCCATTCACACAAACATATACTCCACCATCTATAATCTCTATATTAATTTCCTTTGCAGAGGCTTTAATCTTTTCCCTTAAAGCACTACAAAAGGGTTCTGTAAAATCTACATGTGCAACCTCAGGACCATCAAAAAAGGTTGATGCCCTCATACCGAAGGTCATATCAATAATTTGGTCTAATAAGACGATATTGCCGGGGTTTAGATTTGTATTTATACCACCAACGGCATTGATTGATATAATCTTTTTGACACCTAAATTTTTAAAACCCCAGATGTTTGCCCTATAATTAACCTTATGTGGAGGGATTGTGTGGTTTAATCCATGACGATTTAGAAAGAACACCCTCTTGTCACCTAACTCTATTGAAAGGTAAAGAGATGATGGATTACCGTAAGGGGTTTGTATCTTTATCTCATTAGATTTATTGATTAATCCAAGGCTATAGATACCGCTACCGCCTATTAATCCTATTGACATAGCGTTATCATTTTATTTTAATGACGCAAAAAAAATCAAAGTTTTTTCGTCAAAATTCATTATCAGCACACAGCCAAGAGACAGTTAAATAACGATATTTCATGATTCAAGGCATTGCGCTTTAGAGGGTGTCTGAATGGTATCCACAATAAAATCAGAATTGAATAAGCCATTTTTTGATGCAACTGTGAGTCTATTTATCTATAAAGCAAGTTCATTTGCCTTCTGCCAAACGATAAGATTTCTGTATTTTGCCATCTGTAATTATATCAAAAGACTACTGCACTGTTGCGCTGCTGCTTTAATCTTCAGTCGCAATCCCCTCTAAATGAGGTCTTCTTTCCTACAGCACCCACAAAAAATTCACTTTATAAATCAGCAAGTTACAAAGGGGGTTTGCCGACTTTTTGGGGTTCCCAAAAGTTACTGAAAAAATATTTCTGCAACATTTTATCATTATCACAACCTTGTCAAGGAACGAACTAAAAAAATATATTATGAAAACAAAAAAATTACATTAAAAATTTTGCTTCTTAAGGATGCCCAATTTCGATACGCCTCTTAGGTTCAAAGTTACTTTGGATTACCACTTTTTCAGCCTCTGATAATAAAACACTGTTGTTTACCACATAAAATATCCTTATCTTTTAATTTGTAGATAATATATCAATCAGGTGAATGGTCAAAGATCACCACATCACCTGTAACAGGCGAGCGATAAATCAGCTTCCGCGCCTTGCCATGCAAGGCATGGGCTATTTTTAAATATAGCCATACAGGAGCAGCACCAGTTAGAATGATCTCATTGCCATCGCCTGCAAGGTCTTTTGCCTTTTGGATGTAAGAGGTAAGCTCAGAGAGCTTAGCGGTTCCAGTGTCTGAATAAAGAGTTTCAAGATTGATGGTTATACTATTGGACATGACTATCACCTCTCTTTTGCAAGTCAAGTTTTTGCGTAACAATGTCAGCGAATTTATTTACATCATTTGGTGGTATCACTGTTATCTTGAATTGCACTGCCCTTGCCTGAATTGAGGGTCCTATTTTGC
>JBDNDH010000224.1:0-3511 GCA_046719235.1 Thermodesulfovibrionales bacterium | reverse complement strand
GCACAACCCCTCTCTTGTGATATTGGAGTCCTTTGTTGTCTCCTCAACCATCGGCGCAGAAAAATAGGCGCCTCCTAATGAAGGTAAAAGACCAATTATCACAGGCATAGAAATAATGACTATCTTCTTATTTTTAAAAATCATACTGACTGCCTGCATCATCTTGGATAGTATGTCATTTTGCCTTAATATTAATTCAAAACATCTTATGAGGCTCAGGGCAAGGAATAACTTAACAGTGTTTACATCGGTAAGTGTCAGGGTGAGTGACCTAAGTATCTTATCTAAGTTAAACTCGTAAAATATCATCATAATTAGCCCTGCAATAGATAAGACAATACCGACATTCAAATTTTTTCGGATTAGTATGAGTATGATGACAAATATAATGGAGAGTTTTACCAAATCAAGCATAGATAATTATACTACTTTAATGTGAATCGGAATCTTGAAACATAAAATACATGGGCTTTGGTGTATAATAAGAAAAATAAAAAAAGGAGGATGCTATGGGGATTTCTTCTATGACTCTACTGTTTCTGATAGCCCTTGTGATTTATATAATCTCAAGCGCCATCAGGATACTCAAAGAGTATGAAAGGGGAGTTGTCTTTAGGTTGGGGAGAGTAATACCTGTAAAGGGACCGGGACTTGTACTTATCTGGCCTATTATTGATAAGATGGTGAAGGTCAGTCTAAGGACTGTTACTATGGATGTCCCACCACAGGATATAATTACAAAGGATAATATAACGGTCAAGGTTAATGCAGTTGTATATTTTAGACCTATAGATCCCATAAAGGCTATCACTGCAGTAGAGGACTTCTATTATGCAACATCACAGATAGCCCAGACCACCCTTAGAAGTATCTTAGGTCAGAGCCAGCTTGATGACTTACTTGCAAAAAGGGAGGAACTCAATGCGGAACTACAAAAGGTAATAGACCTTCAGACTGAACCATGGGGTGTCAAGGTTACAGCTGTTGAGGTAAAGAATGTGGATCTGCCGACTGAGATGCTCAGGGCAATGGCTAAGCAGGCAGAGGCAGAAAGGGAAAGACGGGCAAAGATCATACACGCAGAGGGTGAGCTTCAAGCTGCACAGAAACTCGCAGATGCTGCAAGAATAATAGCATCTGAGTCATCTACCTTACAGTTAAGATATCTTCAAACACTCACAGAGATTGCCACTGAAAAGAACTCTACCATTATATTCCCTGTCCCCATAGACCTAATTACTCCTTTTATCAAAGGTGTGGATACAAAAGGATCGCATGATCAAGTTGGGTAAAAAGGAAGGATTTGGAACAACAAAGTAACAACACGCAGGAATTTAACAAAGGGTTATGGCTTAAGCTGATATTGTTTATCTTGGCTTTAGCCATATTGACCCTTATCTTGTATAAGACTGGCGTGTTTCATTTTTTCTTGGATAAAAAGAGGATGCAAGAGTTTATCCACTCCCTCGGTCCTCTTGGTTTTTTAGGTTTCATACTCTTACAGACGCTACAGGTTGTATTTGCCCCTATACCCGGTGAGGCAACAGGTTTGCTCGGTGGGTATCTGTATGGTCCTTATCTGGGGACATTCCTATCGACTATCGGACTAACCATAGGCTCCTTCATAGCCTTTACCTTAGGAAGGATCTTTGGTAGGCCCTTTGTAGAAAGGGTAGTTGATAAAACTGTGCTCTCTCGCTTTGACTATCTTTTACACCACAAGGGTGCTTTTCTAATTTTTTTATTGTTTCTCATTCCTGGGATCCCCAAGGACTATCTCTGCTACATACTAGGGCTTGGTCACCTGACGACACTCGAGTTTCTGCTTATTGGAGGCACAGGTAGGTTATTTGGAACGGCATTGCTTAATATGGGTGGAAGTTTTCTAAGAAATGAAGAGTATATGAAGTTTTCATTACTATTTGGTATAGCAATCATCGGTGTCATTATTGCAATAGTCTTTAAGGATAAGATTGAACGAATCTTAAGGCTGATACACATCATCCATTACAAAAGGCAGAAGGAAAAGAGGTCAAAGAAATAATTTTTTTGTTGGATTATTGGGATGGATTCATTTAAAATTTGATGTATGCCAGATTTACATAATATCATTCATACCTTCACGGATGAGCCTGAGTTAAACAGGATACTCAACGAGATAGTCTGCCTTATTCAAAATTATGCCAACGAACAGATTGATCACATAAGGAAACTCTCTGAAATAGGCATAGCATTGTCGTCTGAACAGAATATGTCAAACCTCTTTGAACTCATTGTTGACGAGGCAAGGAGTTTCTCAAATGCAGATGGAGGGACATTATATCTTGTTAACGAAGAGGCTCAGACGCTTGAGTTTGTCATTGTACAAAACGACACAATGAAGACAAGGATGGGTGGTAAGTCGGGTCAAATTACATGGAAGCCGGTGCCTTTAATGATAGATGGCAAACCAAATTTTTCAAATGTATCCTCATACGTTGCAAACACTGGTAAGACGGTAAATATTGCGGATGTATATACTGCTGAAGGTTTTGATTTTGCAGGGACTAAAAGGTTTGATGCCGGAACGGGGTATCGATCAAAATCAATGCTGGTAGTGCCAATGAAGAATAAAGATGACGAGATAATAGGTGTTTTACAGCTTATAAACGCATTAGACAGGCAGACAAGGGAACCAATCCCCTTTTTACCTACCCTTGTTAGTCTCATTGAATCACTTGCATCACAAGCTGCTGTTGCTATCACTAATGTGAGGCTTTACAAGGAGCTTGAGACACTCTTTGATTCCTTTATTCAGGTAATCGCCACTGCAATTGATGAAAAATCACCTTATACTGCAGGTCATATACAAAGGGTCCAAAGGCTTACTATGGATATCGCAAAGGCGATAAATGATGATGAAGGCAATTTTAAGGACTTTTATCTAAATGAGGATGAGTTGAAAGAATTGAGCGTGGCTGCATGGATGCACGATGTGGGCAAGATCACAACCCCAGAACATGTAGTTGATAAATCCACAAAGTTAGAAGGTATTTTTGACAAGATTGAATTGATTAAGGCCCGTTATGAAATAATCAAAAGGGATATCATAGTAGATCACTACAAGACCTATCTTACAGCTAACAAAGATGATAAAAGTCTTGATGACAAGATTAGAGAGATTGATGATGAGAGAGATTTTGTCGTATCCTGCAACAGACCTGGAGAATTTATGGATGACCAAAAGGTAGAGAGGTTAAACGAGATATCTAAGAGACGTTGGAATGATAACGAGATGGTCTTGTCTACTGATGAACTGTATAATCTATCAGTAAGGAAGGGTTCTCTAAATCCTGAAGAGCGTAAGATTATAGAAAATCACGCGTTGGTTACCTATAAGATGCTTAGGAAACTCCCCTTTCCTAAAAAACTCAAGAGGGTTCCAGAAATTGCAGCAAAACATCACGAAAAATTGGATGGAACAGGATATCCATTTGGTGTAAAGGTAGATGAAATCCCATGGTAATGACCA
>JBDNDH010000223.1:0-3542 GCA_046719235.1 Thermodesulfovibrionales bacterium | reverse complement strand
CGCTGTCGACCGCCTCAGATATTTTGAGATACAAAAGGGGGGTAAGAGTAGTCTTGAGTATCACAGACATGAACACATCGTTGTCTGTATCAGGGGCAGAGGGTTTATCAAATTAGATAAAAAAATATATCCCCTAAACCACCTTGATGTTGTGTATATATCCCCCAAAACCATACACCAATTAAAAAATCCCTTTGATGAACCTTTTGGTTTTTTGTGTATAGTAAAGGCAAAAAGGGATAAGCCAGTGCTTGTTAGAGATGGATAAATCCTCAAAGATACTTGTCACAGGTGGTTCAGGTATGGTGGGCAGTGCAATTATTAGATGCCTGCTCAAAGAGGGATATTCAAATATCATCTCTACCTATCATAGCAATACACCATCTGGCTTTGATACTGATGTAAGATTTTATAAGATTGATCTGACAAACCAGATACAGTCTGCAAGCCTATTAGCACAAGAAAAACCACATTATGTCTTTGTCGCATCTGCAAAGGTGGGTGGTATCGAGTCAAACAATACACTCAGGGCAGAGTTTATCTATCAGAACTTACAGATGCAGTGTAATGTGATTCATTACAGTTATCTAACTGGCGTAAAGAAACTGATCTTTTTGGGTAGTAGTTGTATCTATCCAAGACATTGCCCACAACCTATGAAAGAGGAACACCTCCTTACATCAGCCCTTGAATACACAAACGAGCCATATGCCATTGCAAAGATTGCCGGTTTAAAGATGTGTGAAAGTTACAATCTTCAGTATGGGACCAATTACCTATGCCTGATGCCTACAAACCTCTTTGGCATAAACGATAGATTCAACCTTATACATAGTCATGTCATACCCGCATTGATTAGAAAGTTTCACCTTGCAAAGTGCCTAAGGAACAGAGATTTTGACGCAATTTACAGAGATCTCACATCAAGGGATATCGGGTATACAATGAAGGACACTATCGATGAAACCCTTAGAGATGCGGGTATTACATCTGATTATGTAGAGATATGGGGCAGTGGTAACGCGAGGAGGGATTTTTTGTATGTAGATGATCTTGCCAGTGCATGTGTGTTTGTCATGCAGAATGTGGACTTTTCCGATCTCACATCCGGCAAGACCGAGGTCAGAAATACTCACATAAATATAGGAAGTGGTCAGGATATATCAATCAGAGATTTGTCTGTTTTGATAAGAGAGGTGGTTGGTTTTGATGGTGAAATAAGGTTTAATACCTCAAAACCTGAAGGGATGCCTGTTAAATTACTTGACAATACCTTAATTCTCTCGCTTGGTTGGGAACCATCTACTACACTCAGAGATGGCTTGATACAGACGTATAAGTGGTATCTTGAATCTATTTAACAGGGGCATGAACAAGGGTTTTATCAGATCTATATCTTTCAAATACGGACTATCTATTAGTCTTACACTTTCAATCCTCTTTTTAATCTTGGCTTATTTGTTTTTACATCAGATACAGACATCCAGTGTAAATGATATTGTGATATGCATGCTTGTATTTTTCACCTTGTCGTTAATATTGACTTCATCTGTCATGTATCATCTGTTAGAAAAACCGCTAATACGAAGGGCTGAAGATATCCTAAGGAATTACACCCACGGTGCAAGCCTTATCGGTCAAAGGGATACAAAGGTAGAAATTCCTTTGCTTATTGATAGCATTTTAGATGAACTTATCAAATGTAAAGAAAGGATTGAGGTCTTAACTGAGGAACTTGAAACCAACACTGCCAAATTTGTATTACCATCAGAGGAATACCTTATCAACACTGAAAAACTTGCCTCTTTAGGCAAGATGGTTGCGGGTATAATCCATGAGATAAATAGCCCACTGACGGGAATTATTACATTTTCACATCTCATCCTAAGGAGGATGCCACCAGAGAGAAAAGAGGATATTGAAGACCTACAGATCATCATCAGTCAGGCAGAGAGATGCTCAAGATTTGTCAGCGGTCTGCTGAACTTTTCAAGACAGGGTATGTCACAAAAAAACATGATAAACATCAATACACTGGTTGAAGACACCTTGTCTATACTAAAAAATCAGGTGAAGTTTCAGAATATAAACTTTGTGGTTCAACTTGATAAGGAGTTGCCCGATATATTAGTGGATGAAAATCAGATACAACAGGTTTTCTTTAACATCTTAATAAACGCTGCAGATGCAATGGCCGAAAAGGGCAGCATAACAGTAGTCACATCACAAAAGGAGATTGAGGGTGTGAGATACGTTGAGGTTTCTTTCAAGGATACTGGTAGTGGACTACCTCAAGAACTTCTAAACGAGATATTTAAGCCATTTTTTACAACGAAACCGAGGGGTCAGGGAACAGGGCTTGGTTTATCAGTCAGCAACAACATTATTAAAAACCACGGTGGATGTATCTTAGTTGAGAGTGAACAAGGTAAAGGGGCAACATTCATTGTTAGACTGCCTATCACACAGATATGAAACCGTGTTTAAAGACATTGTGGCAAATTAAAGATTGAGGGGTTAGTTGACGTGAAAAAGATTCTCATTATTGACGATGAGCCTGTGATATTATTAGGATGTAAAAAGGTCTTGACCAGTGAGGGATTTGATGTTGATTGTGCTGATTCTGGGCAGTTAGGGATAGATATGTTTGAGAGAAATAGATATGATTTAGTGCTTGTAGATTCAAGGATGCCACATCTAAATGGTATAGAGGTTTTAAAAAGGGTAAAATCTATCTCAAAAAAAACGCCTGTCTTAGTGATGTCTGGTTTTAACTCAAGCGAGCACATAGGTGACGTTTTTTCAAGCGGTGCAGATGGATATCTTAGCAAACCTTTTACCCCTGAAGACCTCATCTGTATAATCGTTGAAAGCCTAAATGGTTAACTGTTTTGAGTGCAAACACTTCTACATCACACATCAACCACAATACCCCTATGGCTGTAAAAAGATGGGGTTTAGGTCATTGAACCTCCCCAGTAAAGAGGTCTTGAAGATATCTAACCAGGAGTGCTTAGGATTTGAGGAAAAGAGAAGGATACAAAAGGATAAATTGCCTGACGATAGCAGGGTTTGACCCCAGTGGCGGGGCTGGTATAGTGGCAGACATAAAGGTCTTTCAGAGGCTTGGGGCATATGGCTTGTCGGTCATCACTGCACTTACAATACAGAATACACAAGCCGTTTTTGGAATCCAGACAATAAATAGCGATGTGGTCTTTAAGCAACTAAAAAAACTATCAGATGACATCGATATAGATGCTGTCAAGATCGGTATGCTGTATTCTAAGGATGTAGTAAAGGCGGTTGTGGACTTTTTAACCCAACAAGATAAAGTAATAGTCGTTTTAGATACACCCATAGTGTCCTCGTCCGGTATGCCATTGATAGATAAAGAAGCACTTAGACTGATGAAGAGACGATTAATCCCTCTTAGCACAGTGATTACCCCCAATATACCAGAGGCTGAGGTTCTAACTGGGGTTACGATAAGGGGAATTAAGGATATTCAACAAAGTGCAAGGCTTCTCCATCAATTAGGG
>JBDNDH010000222.1:0-3543 GCA_046719235.1 Thermodesulfovibrionales bacterium | reverse complement strand
ATTCATGCAAAGAGAGATGGCGATCATGTGGAGATAAGGGTCAAGGACACAGGTATAGGTATAGATGAGCAGGATCTGCAAAAACTCTTTTTGCCTTTTGAGAGGATCCAATCACATTTGTCCATAAAGGTGGGAGGGACTGGTTTGGGGCTATACCTTACAAAAAAGATTTGTAACACCATTCTTGGTGGGGATATATCAGTAAGCAGTATAAGAGGGCAGGGCACCACATTTATAATGAGGATTCCTGTTAAGATTGAAATCCAAAAAGGAGATAAAAATGAAGACAGCGCTCATCATAGAGGACAACATTGATAACACTGTATTGATACAACGTTTACTCCTCAAGGCTGGATATAATGCAATAACTGCCCCTACAGGCAGGGAAGGTATTGACATGGCTATTAGCAAAAGGCCAGACTTTATCCTCCTTGATATCCAACTGCCAGATATTGAAGGAACGGAGGTCTTAAAGATTATTCGTCAGTATGAGCAGTGCAGATCTATCCCTATCATAGCGGTTACATCCTATGCAATGGCAGGTGACAGGGCAAGACTCTTATCATCAGGGTGTGATGGCTATATAGAAAAACCTATAGATCCACTTATGGTGATAGAGCAAATCAAGTCTTTAGTAGGGGGACCATAATGCGGATTCTTATCGTAGAAGACGACGTGAGTTCCTTGGTATATCTTCAAAAGGCACTGGCTGCCTTGGGATACCAGATTGATACTGCTCCAAACGGGATTATTGCATTGCAAAAGGCTCAAGAGCAAAGACCCGATTTAATCATATCGGACATACTTATGCCAGAGATGGATGGTTTTGAACTATGTAAACGGATTAAGACAGACGAAAGGCTCAAGGATATCCCCTTTGTATTTTACACAGCTACCTATATTGACCCCAGAGATGAACAATTAGCACTGTCACTTGGAGCATCAAGGTTTCTGATAAAACCTATGGATCCTGGTAAGTTGTTTGAGGTAATTAGGGAGGTTTTGCAAAACCACACGACATCAAACCTGCCTGTCTATAACGGACCCATTGAGGATATTGATAAACTAACTAAGATGCAGATAGAGGCACTTACAAGGAAATTGAGCAAGAAGGTTGAGGAACTTCAAAAAGAACGTGAGGCTCTGCAAATCAGTGAATACAAATACAGGCGGCTTTACGAAAGTCTCATGGATGGATTTGTATACATAGATATGCAGGGAAGATTTAAGGATTTTAACGATGTATATCTGTCAATTGTTGGTTATTCTGCAGATGAATTGTATCAGATGAATTATAGGGATATCACACCACTAAAATGGTATGAATATGAAGATAGGATTGTTAATGAGCAGATAATAACCAGAGGGTTTTCTGATGTCTATGAAAAGGAATATATCAGAAAAGATGGGAATATAATACCCGTGGAATTACATGTATTTCTTTTAAAAGACAGAAATGGCAACAACGAGGGTATGTGGGCAATAGTTCGTGATATCAGTGAGAGGAAGAAGATGGAGGCAGAAAATAAAAGGCTTCAGGAACAGCTACTGCATGTCCAAAAGCTTGAGGCAATTGGTCAACTCGCAGGTGGTATTGCCCATGATTTTAATAACATCCTACATGCCATCATGGGATACGCCAGTCTGATAGAAATGAAAATGAGTGGAGACGACCCGTTAAAAGAATACCTTAAAAAACTCATAGAATGTGCTGAGAGAGGCTCATCACTCACCCAGCAGATCCTTTCCTTTAGCCGTAAACAATCTTCCCAAATGAAACCAATTGATTTAAATGAGGCGATAAGAGACGCAGAGAAACTTCTTTCAAGGCTGATTATTCAAGATATATCACTTGTCTTTGAACTGTCTGGAGATAGGCTTCCGATATTAGCAGACAAGAGCCAGATAGACCAGATCTTGATAAACCTTGTGGTAAATGCCCGAGATGCAATACCAAAAGAGGGAACAATACTTATCAAGACAGAAGAATCTTCTATTGATAAAAAATCTTTTGCTGAGGGAGACATCCAATCAGAAAAGTATGCCCTTGTCATCGTCAAAGACACAGGCATTGGTATGGACAACGAGACAATAAAAAGGATATTTGAGCCCTTTTTCACGACCAAGCCTGTTGGCCATGGCACAGGTCTTGGTCTTTCAGTAGTATATGGAATTGTAAAACAACACAATGGTTTTATAAGTGTTGAGAGCCAAAAAGGACATGGCACAACATTTTTCATTTACTTTCCATTAATCAGAGAAGGGTTAATTGAAGATACATCTGATGGTAATCATGAGATCAAAGGAGGGGTTGAGACCATTCTCATCGCAGATGATGATGAGTATGTAAGGGGTTTTCTGGAATCTTTCCTAAGATCCCATGGATACAATGTTATCTCTGCAAAGGATGGGCAAGAGGCACTTCAAAGATTTTTAGAACATAAAGATAGTATTAATCTCTGCATCTTTGATATGAGGATGCCAATAATTGATGGTAAGGAAGCCATCAGAAAGGTTAGACTGATAAAGCCAGAGGTCAAGATTATACCTATAAGTGGCTATTTTGGAGAGTTTGCTGATGATGACATGTTAAAGACCTACCACGTCCTTCACAAACCCCTCAATCCAAAAGAAATTCTGATAACCATTAGGAAACTATTTGACGGCTAAATATCTATCCAGCAAGGACCCAGATACTATACTTTTCCGTTTCTTTATGTCTGCCCTGAAATATTTGGATAAACTCGGTGTATATATTATGTATCTGAATATGAAGACCCTATCCCTTCTATTTCTATTTTGCGTATTTTTAGGCGCCTGCATACATTCAGCAGATGTGACGAAAACCCCTAAGGATACCCTTGTAGTGGCGGTGTCTTTAGAACCTAAGAGGCTAAATCCACTTTTTGTCACAGACAGTATATCTCACAGTATCAGTAGCCTTATCTTCAGAGGACTTACAAGACTGAAGGAGGATTTGACCATCGAGGGCGATTTGTCTGTGAGATGGGAGATTAAGGATGGTGGTAGGGTGGTGATATTTCATCTTAGGGATGGTGTATTTTGGCATGATATGAGTCCTTTTACAGCAGATGATGTTGTTTTTACATGTAGATTGCTTATGTCAAAAGACTCAACATCTGCATACTCACAGAGATTCTCAAATATCTCAGAGATAAAGGCATTAGACTCAAAGACCATTTTTATCAGATATAGGAAACCTTACGGCTCAATTCTTGAAAGTTGGACTATTGGCATTTTACCAAGACACATATTTGAGAGAAAGGATATAAATCAAAGAGAAACCTTAGATACCTTGATCGGCACAGGTCCATTTAAGATCGATAAGTGGATAAATGGTCAATCCATCCGACTTTTAGCCAATCACCTTTTCTATGGTGAAAAGCCCTTGTATAAGTCACTTCACATAAGGATAATACCTGATGAAACTACACAGATCTTAGAATTCAAAAATGGAGCAGTAGATGTCTTTGAGGTATCTGTAAATCAATACAGGGCGCTAACTAAGGATAAGTTTTATAA
>JBDNDH010000221.1:0-3565 GCA_046719235.1 Thermodesulfovibrionales bacterium | reverse complement strand
TCGGAATCAATACGAAGTGATCCCTGCCTTACCTTTTCAAGAACGCTTTCAACCTTATGGGTAAACTTTTCTACCTCTTCAAGCCCAATGATACCTGCAGAACCCTTGATGGTATGGGCTGCCCTAAAAAGTGCATTAATAGTGGCATCGTCATCTGGTGATTCTTCAAGGTTGAGTAAGGCATTTTCCATCTCTTGAAGCAAATCAGAACTCTCATCTATAAAAATCTTTCTCGCCACATCCATTTCAAGATCCATCAGTCATTCCCTCCAGAAATTGAAAAATGCCCTGATACTCTATAGAGATTAAACAGTCCTTTTACAGAATCACTCATTTCCTTGATAGTAAATACTATTGATTGACCCTCACAATGCTTCTTCAGAGCCACTATAATCTGAAACCCAGAGGAATCAAACTCCGAAACATTAGACAGATCCATCTCTAATGCCTTGAAAGACGACATATCCACAGCCCTGAGAGAAGATACAATATCCTGAGCATTGTATATGTTCATGTCACCTTGTATCGTGACTACTGTCTTTTCTCCTTCTTTCTTGATGTCAACCATGAATTAGCCTTCCTTTTTTTATTTCATTATCGGTTAAGGTGTTATCCTACCTTATAGGCCTTGTCATTTAGTGATAAGTACAGTAACTCTCTTGTAATCATTTTCTTATTGTGGGGCAAAGAGCGTTGAAATCTTATGAACTTAGTCCCCAAAAGGCTTAAAACCAAAAAGAGAGACCTGACAGCCCATTGTCTATGACCTAAAAGTCTATGCTTATTTGGCGAAGGAATAGACATTGTGGGCTTTTAAGGTATGATGAGCTTTTCTATTGCCGCAAGCATCTGCTCTGGCTTAAATGGTTTGACAACCCAAGCCTTTGCCCCAGCTGCCTTACCCTCCATCTTTTTTGATTCTTGAGATTCTGTAGTGAGCATTATAACTGGAGTAAATTTGTATGCAGGTTTATTCTTTAACTCCTTGAGGAAGGTTATGCCATCCATGTTTGGCATGTTAACATCACAGATGATTAGATTTATCTTCTGTCCAGTCAGCTTGCTGAGCGCATCCTTACCATCTGTTGCCTCGATAACATCGTAACCTGCCTTTTTCAGGGTTACCACTACCACCTGCCTTAAGGTAGCAGAATCATCAATTATCATAATTGTCTTTGGCATATTCTCCCCTTATTCAAAAGAAGTCTATTTCGTCATTTTTTTTTGCTGTTACTTTTATATCTGAATTTTTACTTACAACAGAATCATGAATATCCCTTTGTTTCTGCATAACATATGTTTTTCGGATCTCTTCTATGTTAAAGTCTGGCACCTTACATACATCTGGACATCTTTCGGTATTCATTATGCAGTCCCTTAGTTCCTTGACATAATCGCTTATTTTTTGAAGACAATTATTGACCTGTTCTATCTGTTGCCTCGTGATGTCTTGAAACTGAATATTTGAGAGCATATTTAGTATCTTTGTTGAGACCTTATCCGCACTCTCCCCCACCTGCTCAAATATCTGTCTGTTTAGATGATCGAGGAGTCGATAGCTGTCCGCAAGGGCAGTAAGCTGCATCTCAAGCTGCCTCAAGACCATCTCTTCCTCCTTATGTGTTTGTTGACTAAGCTTATTGGCAAATTTTTCTTCTATATTCTGTGCCATCTGTATAATTGCCTTACCTATCTGAACTGCAGCATTTTCTGACTGCATGGACAGATTCCTTACCTCATCAGCAACTACCGCAAAACCCCTGCCCTGCTCTCCAGCACGTGCCGCCTCTATGGCTGCATTGAGTGCCAGAAGATTGGTCTGGTCTGCGATGTCCTTTAGTAGTTGAACTAATTTTGTCATAGCATCAGCATCATCCTTGAGAGATGTCACTATCTCCTTGTCTTGTTCAAGTTCTTTAACCCTCTTGTTGATATATTCCCTTAGGTCTCTGATGTATTTCTCATTGTGTTCCATCGTAAGGTGGGATTCCTTTGCAAACTCCTCACTATGGACACTTAGACCTTTTAACCTCTCAAGAAGTTCTTGCATAGCGGTATCAACTGCCTGTGCATTATTAATTACCTCCATAGCAGCTTCATCTGTCTCACCAACTACATTTACAAGGTGTGCCTTAGTCAGTTCATTTGTCTCAACAAGACAATTACAAAAGGAGGTATACTTTTCTTGCCTCATCCTCTTGTCTTGAAATTCACGATCTAACACATCATACGAAGCAATGTTGTCCACAGACCTTTTAAAAAAATACCTGCTCACAAAAAACAGCGAAACACTTAGCAAAAATGCGGTGCTAAAGATTGCAAGCATCCTATCCAGGGCATTTGAATATGATCCAAAGACCATCATGGATATATCCTTGACATAGTCATCTGTGAGGAGCGATAACAAGTACACAACGATGGAATTGACAAAAACAACACCAATCAAGAGCCAGATATATTTTCGCACCTCAACACATGCTATGTCATTTGTCTTTTCTTTTTGCATAAATCTTGAACATTTTAACATTTAAGATTTCTACAGTCAATTAAACTTTTGTTTAAAAGTATAACAAAATCATGTAAAGGCTAAAAAAGGCTCGTAAATGGTTTTTATTAAAAATAAAAAAACTTGCCGCTTTCATCTGTAAAGGTCTTTTTTATCTTCATCTATACCAAAATACTATCCACGTAAGTATCAAGTAGTCATATCCCTAAATCACAATTTGAATATTTGCAGACCCTTGTTATAGTATTAACCAAAAATTGCGAGGAGGACTTCTATGAAGATGGTATTTATATTTCTGTTGGCTTTTTTTGCTTTATCAGGTATTTGTAATGCAGAGGGAATTATCTCAAATTCTGAAGACCAGACGAATGTAGAGGTAACGGTTTACAACAATAACCTCGGCTTAATAAAAGATCAACGGGCTGTCAATCTAAATGCTGGTCTTCATGAACTGAGATTTATGGATGTTGCCTCAAACATAATCCCTGCGAGTGTGAGTATTAGGTGTGTAAATGAAGTAGGATGTATAGATATACTTGAGCAAAACTATGAGTATGACCTGATAAGCCCCTCAAAACTACTTGATAAGTATGTAGGCAAAGAGGTAAAACTTTACTGGAAAAACTATTACACAGACAAGGAAGAGATACTTGAGGCACATCTGTTGTCAAACAACCAAGGGATACCAGTATATCAGATCAATGGCGAGATCACCTTTAATCATCCGGGCAGGGTAATATTTCCAGAGATCCCTAATGACCTCATATCAAAGCCCACGCTTCTGTGGCTGATAAGTTCTGCCAAACAAGGCACAAAAAACATTGAGACGACATATCTCACAAATAATCTTAATTGGGAGGCAAACTATGTCCTTAAATTAAACGAAGACGATACCTATGCTGACCTCACTGGATGGGTGACTATTAAAAATCAAAGCGGGGCAACATACAATAATGCCAGCCTCAAACTCGTTGCTGGAGATGTCAGAAGAATTGATAAATTAAAAACGACAAAGGATAACCTTGAATTAATGACATATGCAGCAAAGGGAAGGGAACT
>JBDNDH010000220.1:0-3611 GCA_046719235.1 Thermodesulfovibrionales bacterium | reverse complement strand
CTTCTCACCATACCCCTGTTACTAAACCAACATAACCTGTGCCTACGATTGCAAGCCTCAAACTATCCCCCCTGTCTTGATATAGAGTTGTTCAAAGAGATTAAGACTCTCTTTATGTCTATTCGTCAGCGAATAATCAATCTTCTTCCAATAATCTATTATCTCATCACTCGTGAGTACCTTTACCAAATCTGAGTAAATCGCTATCTCTGCCATGTTTTTAAGTGCCTTTTGCCTTGCATAGTTTAGAGATTCCACAAATCTTTTAAACAGGGACCTCTTCTCTCCTTGAATATTCGCCCTTCTTACTATCCAGAGTGCAAAGACAAAAGGTAACCCTGTGAAATCATACCATATCTGTCCGAGGTCGTAAACATAAGGGTACTTCTTATTATGCTTGAAGTGTATCAATGCCTCATCGCCTATAAGCAAAAATGGATTGCCCTCATCCTCATAAGGTCTTTGTCTTGAAATAAGGATTGGATTTATCTTATAAAACTCCCTCGCTATGATATTTAGTAAACATACTGATGTAGCAGAGTGAGATGTAACATTTATGACCTTTTCGTTTAAGTCCTCAATTGGCTCAAGTGAAAACAAGAAGATACTCCCTATCTGTCCAAAGGAGCTCACAGAATGTCCATCTATGTAGTCGTAGATGTCTTTGTGTTTGATAAACTCAATAGATGAGGAAGGACTGAGGTCAATACTGCCTTCCATTAACAGATCATTTAGTTGTGTTGGCACGCCGCTTATGTATTGGTAAGAGGGGTGACCGTATGAATTTATAAGGTTATAAAATATCGGGAAGAGATTACCATACGGAATCCTGCCTATGATTAACTTACTCATCCCTTTATAACACCGAGAGGCTTCATCTTGACCACCCTTTTTGAGATCCTTGCGTTGTGAACCACATTTACAACCTGAGAGACATCCTTGTAGGCATCTGGCATCTCCTCTGCGAGAGTCTCTCTGCCTGTTGCCATAACAACAATTCCCTTTTGAGACAACTCACTTGTTATAGAACGTCCCTTTGCATCCTTTATAGCCTGATTTCTTGATAACCTCCTGCCTGCCCCATGACATGTAGAGCCAAAGGTATCTTTCATTGCATACTCTGTCCCAACAAGTATATAAGAAGCCCTGCCCATATCACCTGGTATGATGACAGGTTGTCCGGTTTCCCTGTATCTTTCTGGCAAGTCTGGATGATGAGGACTGAATGCCCTTGTTGCACCCTTTCTATGGACCACCAAATCCCTTTTCTTTCCTCCTATGATATGCCGCTCAACCTTTGCTATATTGTGTGCGACATCAAATAGGAGAGATAAGGCAAGCCTCTTGGGCGGAATTTTCAAGGTTTCTATAAAAATCTGCCTTGCCCAATGGGTAATGATCTGTCTGTTTGCCCATGCAAAGTTTGCTGCTGCCTTCATTGCATTAAAATAGTCTTGACCCTCTTGAGAACTAAACGGTGCTGATACAAGCTCTCTATCAGGCATGGGAATGTTGTATTTTTTGTTTGCCCTTCTCATAACCTCTATGTAGTCTGTGCATATCTGATGACCAAAACCCCTTGAACCTGTATGTATCATTATTGTTATCTGTCCCTCAAAGAGACCAAACACCTCTGCGATATCTGGTTCATATACCTCTACAATCTCCTGTATCTCAAGAAAATGGTTTCCCGAGCCGAGGGTCCCAAGTTGATTATATCCCCTCTCGTATGCCTTTTTGGATATCCTTGAAGGATCTACACCTTCAAGACAACCTCCTGATTCTGTGTATTGTAAGTCGGAGAGTTCTCCAAAGCCTTTCTTGACCGCCCACCTTGCACCTTCAGTCAATACCTTCTCATGGTCTTTTTGACTGAGCTTAAGTCTGCCTTTTGAACCAACCCCAGAGGGTATCTCATTGTAGAGTCTTACCACCAAATCCTCTAAATAATCCTTGATATCGTTTCTTAGAAGCGGTGTCTTTAACAGCCTTATCCCACAGTTGATATCGTATCCAACCCCGCCCGGTGAGATAATCCCTTCATCAACATCAAATGCTGCTACTCCTCCAATCGGAAAGCCATATCCTGTATGTATATCCGACATGGCTATTGAATTGCCCACTATGCCAGGTAAGGTTGCCACGTTTGCCACCTGCTCTATGGATTCTTTCTCGAGGTCTGCCTCAAGTTGTTCATCTACATAGATAATACCGCTTGTATTCATGCCCGGTTTATAATCCTGCGGCACCTCTAACCTGAAAGGGTCTATTCTTTTAATCCTCTCGCTCATATTAACAAATATGATTATACCTCAAAAGACAAAAAACTACTAAATACTTATAGAACGCCTGTTTAAACATCGCCATCTTGGAATTTCATAAAAAATAACGGTAACACACAAAACCTTTTATTAGGCATATTGAAGGCGTTGTTTTGAATATTCACCATATAAAATGTTAAAACATAAGGCGTGACACCATTACAAGCGATTATCTTGGGTATAGTAGAAGGGCTTACAGAATTCCTGCCTATATCATCCACAGGGCACATGATATTGGTCTCATATATAATGGGGATTGGTGATGAGGATTTTGTAAAGACCTTTGAGATAGCCATTCAATTAGGCGCTATACTCTCCGTAGTATTTATTTATTACAAGAGATTTATCAAGGGTTTAGACATTTACATCAAATTAATCATTTCATTTATGCCTACTGGCTTAGTAGGACTACTTGCCTACAAGACGATTAAGGCGTATCTATTTAATCCCTTTGTCGTTGCTATAGCACTAATAATAGGCGGTATTATTCTGATTTACATAGACAAATGGACTATGAGCAGAACAAGTAGATTCAAGGATATGGAAGATATACCCTTTAAAAACGCCTTTTTTATTGGTTGTATCCAATGCATCTCCATGATACCCGGGGTCTCGAGGGCTGGCGCAACTATTATTGGTGGTTTGATGGTAGGTTTTGATAGAAAACAGGCGACAGAATTCTCTTTTTTGCTGGCGGTCCCAACCATGCTTGCAGCCACAGGCTATGACCTCTACAAAAATCTTGGCAGTTTTAGGGATGACCACATTACCCTACTGATGTTAGGAGGTGTTGTGTCTTTTGTGTCTGCCATACTTGCAATAAAGGCACTTATATACATGGTGCCAAGATATGGTTTCAAACACTTTGGGATATATAGGATACTGTTAGGAGTTGTATTTTTAATCCTTTCACCATATCTATAACAACAAGGGGGATAGTTCAATGAGGTATCTAATAGTTTTGATTTTTATCACGGTTTTTTCTGTTACAACCACCTTTGGTATGGAAACAAGGCAATTCCAACTTGACGAGATGGAGGTGTCTTCTTCTCTGATAAAAGACGAAAAGACTACCCCTAATATGACAGTTATAATGCCCGAGCTGTTACTGCAGGGTATAGGCTCAACCCTTGATGCCGCTCTCTTACGGCAGGCAGGCATTGATGTGCAGAGGATACAAGAGGTTGGATCCGCCATGGATGATGAGTCTATAAAGATCCGAGGATTCGGTTCCAACAGGATAATGCTCACTATTAACGGAAGGCCCCTGAATGCACCAGGCTCTGCAGG
>JBDNDH010000022.1:0-10703 GCA_046719235.1 Thermodesulfovibrionales bacterium | reverse complement strand
TAAACCTAAATATTACTGAAAATACCAATATCTCAATAGGTGAAAGATACAACCGTGATAACAAGATAATGCAGTTTAGAACCGCATTCAACACAAACCTAACCAGAAAACTGACCATAGGGGCAGACCTCTGGTATGATGCAAAAGGTGGAGGGGTTAGAGACTCTGCATTAAGAATGAGGCTACATGAGCAGTGTTGGGGTGCATTATTTACCTTACAGAGGAAACCAAGAATAAACGACTCTGCAGACTATAGTATGTATGTCTTGGTAGAACTGGCAGGCATTGGCTCATTAGGTAAGAAGTAGTCAGATGCATGTAGTTATAAACCTCAACAAACCAAAGGGGCTAACATCCAATGACGCACTGATAAGGGTAAAAAAGGCCATGAAGATCAGGAAGGCTGGTCATGCAGGGACACTTGACCCTTTGGCAACAGGTGTATTGCTCATTGGGACAAACGAGGCAACAAAGATACTGCCATACCTTCTAAAACTGGATAAGGAGTATCTATTTACCGCAAGGCTTGGTGTCATTACAGACACCTACGATTCAGAAGGGAATATAATTGAAGAGAGAGACATCGGCACGATTGATATAAACAACTTATTGGCAGTATTAGAAAATTTTCAAGGGCAAATCGTACAAAAACCACCAGCATTTTCTGCGCTAAAACACAAAGGCAAACCTTTATACGAGTACGCAAGAAAAGGTATAAATATAGAGTCAAAGGAAAGAGAGATAAACATTCAGCATCTTGAACTGATCGACCTTTCTCCCCCTTTTGCCTCTTTCAAGGCAGTCTGCTCTTCTGGAACTTATATTCGTTCACTTTGTCATGACATTGGGATGGCAATGGGCACAGGGGCTCATATTATAAGTCTTACAAGGACAAGGATAGGCAATTTTACATTGCAAAACAGCCTCAATCTTGAAGACCTCCCTCATGCAAGACAGGGCTTCATAAACATAGACAATGCACTCCAACACGTGCAATCAATAGTGATTGACAAAAATCTGCAAGACAAGGTAAGGAAAGGCGAGGGCTTCAGCGTAAAAAACAATTCTATTAGCCAAGAAGACACCTTAAAAGAAGGCTATGTGAGGATAATAGACCATATGTATAAGACATTTGCCATTGGTTGGTTTAACGGCAACAGGGTGACCGTAAAAAGACTACTTCATGTATAAACCCTGTTAACCCAAAAATGCAATCAAACCTGTCTCTGAGCGGACATTGATGCCTGAATTTGCTGATAAAGTCAGATAAGCCTACTAAACAGCAGATCGTAGAATCCCTCCTGAATCTCAAGCCTTATCTCCACTGCGTATATGTCATGGATATCAGCCTTGATATGCCTAATCTTTATGATGTCTTTCTCAGTAGTTAGGATTATATTACAGCCTTTGGCATCTGCAGACTTTTTAATGCTTGATATGTCTGAGACTGTGTAGTAGTGATGGTCATTAAATGCCTTGAATTGGACATCTACAGAAGACAGGTCTTGTATCATCCTCCTAAACTGCTCGTTATTACCAATGCCCGCAAATACAAAGGGCCTTTTATCCTTTAACTTGTCTAAAGGGTGGGGGGTGTTTTGTATGTCTATGAGCCTTACAGCAGTGGTCTTTGCATAAAATATCTCTGAATTGCTGTTGTAGAGCCTGATAGTGTCTATGAGGTCACTGTGAAGTGACCTTGTGACAATAAACATGTCAGCCCTCTTTAGCTCTGTGAGAGGTTCTCTTAGTATGCCAAAAGGCAAGAGTTTTTTGTTACCAAAGGGGTTTGAGCCATCAATGACTACGATATCTATATCCCTGTGTAGCCTCCAGTGTTGAAATCCATCATCAAGTATGAATACTACCTCATCAGAGATATTACAGCCTGTGTCATTTTTGTATCTCTCAAGGTGTTTTAGGGCAAATATACCACCCTCGAATCTGTTCTTTGCCTTGATTACCGGAACACACGGTAACTTTTCTGCCATGAGTATTGACTCATCGCCTACATCCCTCGGATGACCATGGTATAAGCCATCTGCCAGATTTTTAGGGGTTACAAATGTGGGTTTTCTAATGGCTCCCTTGTATCCGCGGGTTAGGATTATGGGTTGATAGCCCTTTTTGACAATCGCCAGTGCTATCTCTATGACCGTCGGGGTTTTGCCCGTGCCGCCAGTGGTGATATTGCCAACACTTATGACCTTAAATGGCAGGGTCTTCTGTTTTCTTAGGAAATAGTTTCTGTGGATTTTATAAAAAAAATGATAAAGGGATTGCAAAGTCTAAGTGCTCAGCATCTCGATGGATACAAGTTCTACAGCCTTAATAGGGTCTTCATGTCTGAGTATGCCTCTACCCATGACGATATAGTCTGCACCGTCTTTGATTGCGTCTTTGGGTGTAGAGGTCCTCCTCTGGTCGTCTGGTGGCGACCAAGATGGTCTTATACCTGGGGTAACGACCATAAAATCTGACCCCATTGACCGCTTTATGAGGGATATCTCCTGTGCAGAGGCTACCACACCGTCAAGACCAACTGACTTAGCCAATCCTGCAAGTGTCTTTACATGAGTCTTGACGCCGTGAGATATAGAGAGTTCATCCTTGAGTATCTCATTTGTGAGGCTCGTTAAGACGGTTACCCCTATTATTTTTGGTGGGTCAATGCCTAATTTCTGTGCAGTCTCAGATGCGGTCTCCTTAGCCCTTATCATCATCTCCCTGCCCCCTGATGTATGGAGATTAAACATAAACACCCCAAGTCTTGTAACAGCAGCAGATGCCCTTGAGACAGTGTTTGGGATATCGTGAAACTTGAGGTCAAGAAATACCTTTTTTTGCCTTTTATGTATCTCTTCTACTATTGAGAAACCACAACTGGCAAAGAGTTCGAACCCTACCTTGAAGATATCTACATGCCCTTTAAGTAAGTCCACTATGCTGATCGCCTCTTGTGCAGAGGAAACATCAAGTGCGATTATCAATCTTTTTTTGTATGCCACTAAATCCTCGCAAGTGTTATGTCTTTTTGTGCCTGATACTTTCCAGCCCTGTCACTGTATGAGACCTCGCATATATCCTCTGCCTTGAGAAATATCAACTGTGCAATCCCTTCGTTTGCGTATATCTTTACCGGCAGTGAGGATGTGTTGGATATCTCTATGGTTATGTATCCCTCCCATTCTGGCTCAAGCGGGGTTACATTTACTATAAGACCACACCTTGCGTATGTGGATTTGCCGAGACATATGACGATTACATCCCTCGGAATTCTTAGGTATTCAAGCGATTTAGCCAAGACAAAGCAATGTGGAGGTATTATGCACTCATCGCCTTTGAAGTCAACAAACATCCTCTCATCAAGCGACTTTGGGTCTATGATCCTCTGATTGACGTTTGTAAAAATCTTAAACTCATCACTAATCCTTACATCGTATCCGTAGGAACTAACACCAAAGGATATGACACCCTCTTTCTTTAGACTTTCACTGAAGGGTTCGATCATCCCCTTTTGTGCCATCTCCCTAATCCATCTGTCGTTTTTAACCATTTATCCTCCAGTTACCCTCAATACCTCTTCTGCAATCTTGTGAAGCGGTAAGACCTTATCCACACCTCCAAGCCTAATAGCCTCCTTGGGCATTCCAAAGACCACAGAGGTTTCTTCATCCTGTGCGATATTGTATGCCCCAGCCTCCTTCATCTCGAGCATACCCCTTGCGCCATCATCACCCATGCCAGTAAGTATCACACCTATGGCATTTTTGCCTGCATACTGTGCAGCAGATCTAAATAAAACATCTACGGAAGGTCTATGTCTACTGACAAGAGGACCATCCTTTATCTCTACATAGTATCTCGCACCGCTCCTCTTCAATAACATGTGCCTGTTGCCTGGCGCTAAAAGTGCCCTTCCCCTAAGCACGGAGTCATTATCCTCTGCCTCCTTAACGGAGATCTTACAGGTCTGGTCTAATCTATTGGCAAAGGATGCGGTAAACTTTTCTGGCATGTGCTGTACTATCACAATGCCAGGTGCATCCATAGGAAATGCCTCAAGAAAGACCTTTAATGCCTCCGTCCCTCCGGTAGATGCCCCCACTACTATAACCTTTTCTGTCGTCTGTATCATTGCCTTGGTCTTTACCTTTGAAATAACCGCATCAGCAGTTAATTTAGGTGAGGGTATCAATGGTTTCTTAGGAATAAGTTTAAGCCTTGCCTTTGATGCAGCCTTTACAGTGTCACAGATGAGTATCCTTGATTCTTCAATAAATTGTTTAGTGCCTAGCTTTGGTTTGGTGATGATATCTACAGCACCCAACTCAAGTGCCCTTAAGGCGGTATCTGAACCATGCTCTGCAAGGCTTGAGATTATGACAATAGGTATAGGATGCTGGCTCATTATCTTATGAAGGAAGGTTAGTCCATCCATACGGGGCATTTCAATATCAAGGGTAATAACATCTGGGATTTCCTCTTGTATCTTTTGAGCAGCTACAAAAGGATCTCCTGCAGTGCCTATCACCTCTAACTGTGGGTCAGAGTTGATTATGTTGGTGAGGGTTTGTCTTACTACAGCAGAGTCATCTACTATTAGTACCTTAATCTTTCCCATTATGCCTTCCTATAAATGGAGTTTGCCACCCTTGTATATGGTAGGCTCATATTGCTCATGGTCTCTGAGTGACCTATAAACAAAAAACCTCCTTCTTGAAGACAATGATAAAATCTCATAAAAAGCCTCTCTTGTGTTGGTTTGTCGAAGTATATCATCACATTTCTACAGAATATTATATTCAAGGGTTCTCTAAAACAAAAGTCCGTATCCATAAAGTTTATGACCCTGAACCTTATCTTTTCTCTCAAGGCAGGGATGAATCTCACGAGTCCCCTTGACCTGTCTTTGCTCTTTAATAGATATTTCTTCCTATACTCAAGGGGTATTGGTGCAATCTTTTCATCCTCGTAAATCCCCCGTCTACCAATCTCAAGGACCCTTTGTGAGATGTCCGATGCTATTATCAAAAAGTCAAAGCCCTTTTTAGGACAGGTCTCTTTGAATTCACTCAAGACCATTGCAATCGTATAAGGCTCCTCCCCTGTGGAACAACCCGCACTCCAGATTGTAAGAGGCGAACTTATTCCAATGTTGTATTTTGTTACCAAATCTGGAAGTATTACCTTCTGTAAAAAATCAAACTGCCCTGCCTCCCTAAAGAATTCTGTCTTGTGTGTGGTCACAAGATCTATCATATGGACTAATTCGTCCTTCATGCCCTCAGGACTAAAGACAAAATCACAGTATTCTGAAAATGAACTTAGATGTAAAGCCCTGAGTCTCTTTTGGAGTCTTGACTCAAGGAGTTGTTTCTTGACTGGTGGCATCTTTACACCAAGATTTGTCTCTATAAACTCGCTTAGACGTGCAAAATCCTCATCAGTAAGTGAGCAGGTGGAGTAAAAAGAGACAGGTATATTACCGTCTATTTCAATGCCTACTCTTTTGTTTATTGCCATAAGTATCTTATGTGTAATTTTCTAAAAGCCTATACAGTGCCTTTGAATCGATAGGTTTTGATATGTAATCATCCATCCCAGATTCTAAACATCTATCCTTGTCACCGTCCGTAGCATAGGCGGTCATAGCAATTATGGGGATAGGACCCTCTCCTGCATTTATTCCAAGACTCCTTATTTTTTTTGTTGTTTCGTATCCGTCCATATTGGGCATGTTGATATCCATGAAAACAATGTCAAAGGTTCTTTTTTGTAATAAATCAATAGCCTCAGTGCCATCACTTGCTGTCGTGACAGAGTGTCCAACTTTAGTCAAAATCCTTGTGGCAATCATCTGGTTTAACTCATTGTCATCTACTACAAGGATGTCTAATTTCTTTTTCTTTTTATCCCTGACATCCTCAACTTCTTGGCATACAGGTATCTTTTGTGGTTCTGTATAAGGTATTTTAACAGGGATGGTAAAGTAAAATGTGCTACCCTTGCCTACCTCTGAATCCACATCAATAGAACCACCTAAAATGTTTACAAGCCCCTTACATATTGCCAACCCTAAACCAGTTCCGCCGTATTTCCTTGTGGTGGAACTATCTATCTGTGTAAATGATTCAAAGATATGAGACTTCTTTTTTGCAGGGATACCTATGCCAGTGTCTGATATTGAAAACCTTAAGTGAACAACCTCAGAAGATAGGGAGGGATACGGTGCCCTTTCTAATCTCACTTCTATGTGACCCTTTTCTGTAAACTTTATGGCGTTTGATAACAGATTCCATAAAATCTGTTTAACCTTCATATAGTCTGAGATGATAAAATCTGAAACATCATCACTGATGTATGTCTTTATATCCAATCCCTTTTGATTTGCCGCAATACCAAAGAAGTTCTTCAGATCCTCAATAAGGGATTTTATGTTGAACGATATATCTTCAACCTCCGCAACACCTGACTCTATTTTGGATATGTCAAGTATATCGTTGAGTATAGACAAAAGGGACTCTGCAGAACTCTTGAGTATGGATACATGTTGCTTATTCTCATCAGATATATCAGAGTCTAATAGTATCTGGCTAATACCGATTATTACATTCATGGGTGTTCTGATCTCATGGCTCATGGTGGCTAAAAATTCACTTTTGTGCCTGTTAGCAGTATCTGCCAGTTCCTTTGCATCTATTAGGTCTTTTTGTGCCTTTTGGAGCTCCTTTACTGTGTGTTCAAGTTCTTTGTTTTTCTCTAAGGTATTCTCATAAGTTGAGATTAATAGGTCTAATATCTGGGTCTTTGTAGAGTTTATAAAGTATTTTTTACCACCAAAGACTATCTCAATGCCCATATCTGCGTTTGTATTCTTTCTCATTTGTGAATTGACGAGACAGTATTCTACCCTTGAGAGTAAGAACTTGCTTGAGAAGGGTTTTGTTATAAAACTATCTGCACCCACCTCCAAGCCAGTAATGATATCTTCTGGGTCTGATAAGGCTGTTAAAAGAATGACTGGGATCTGGGAGGTTTTTTCTTGAGATTTTATCAATTTACAGAGATCAAAGCCTGAAACATCAGGCATTACAACATCTGTAATAACCAAAGATGGTGTAAAGACATTAAGATAATCAATCACATCCTTCGCATTTGTAAAGCATTTTACAGAGTAGTTGTTTTGGGTTAAGATTGAGCTTATGTGCTCCAACTGAACAGGACTGTCTTCAACCACTATGACCTCAAACCTATGTTTATCTATCAACACCTTTTTTATCTATCCTTTGATCTTATCCCAATAATCAGGGTATAAAGACTTTAGACAATCTGGACAAAAACCGTGTGTGAAATCTGCCAGAGCCTTTTCTCGGAGGTACTCTTCAATCTGTCTCCAATAACCCATATCGTCTTTGATCTTCTTACATTTAACACATATTGGGATGAGTCCTTCGAGCCTCTTGATGTTTTCATTTGCCTTCCTGAGGGCCTTGTTGGCCTCTTCAAGTTCCCTATTCCTTTGTAGTGAACTCTCAAAGATTGCCAAGAGGAGATCAAGTATCTGTATCTTATTAGATGTTATAAAGTGCTTTTTCCCTGCGAAGAAGATCTCAATCCCCATCTCCGTGCTATTTATACTTCTTATCTCCTTGTTTATGATGATATATCTGATGCGGGTGATGAGGAATTGTTGATCATAGGGTTTGGTAATAAAGTTATCTGCGCCACATTCTAAACCCATAATCACATCATCAGGTTCAGACAGGTGTGTGAGTAATACAACTGGGATGTTTTTGGTCTCCTCATTTGACTTTATTGCCTTACAGAGGTCATAGCCGTTTATCTCTGGCATGATTACATCAGTGATCACGATAGTAGGTTTTGTGTGGCTAAGAAAATCGAGGGCTTCTTTCCCGTTTGAGGTTACATAGACTATATAGCCTTGGTCCTCTAAGATGTATTTTAGACATTCTGCCTGAGTGGTGCTATCTTCCACTACTAATATTGAATATTTATTTTCCTCCATGTCCTTTACCTCTTGTATAGTTGATGGACTATCTGTTCGGGTATCTTTTCTGGGGAAAGGATAAATGTTCCTGCCCCTAACCTAATTGCCTCGCCCGGCATGCCAAATACTACTGATGATTCCTTATCTTGAATTATTGTAATGCCTTTTAGGTTATGCAACTGTGATAGCTCTTTGGCGCCATCTTTTCCCATGCCAGTGAGTAATATTCCCATAAACCTATTGCCAAAGGATGATAAGGCAGACCTAAAGAGAAAGGATACAGAGGGTCTTACACAGTGCTCTGGGGGGGCTTGACTCAAAAATATCCTCTTTGCTTTGTCTATGCCCATATGACAGTTGTCTGGGGCGAAATATACCTTACCACTTGAGACCATCTCTCCATCTTGAGCGATGGTGAGATTGAGATTGCAGGAAGTCTGTAACCAACTTATCATTCCATCTAAAAAACCCGGTGATATGTGCTGGACAACCAGTATTGGAACAGGTAAATCAGAGGGTAGTTGACTTAATATGGTCTTTAAAACAGGAGGACCACCAGTTGATGCCCCTATGCAGATCAACTCTATATTATTGTCTTTTCTGTATAATGTAGGAGAGTTTTTGGGACAGATGTCTTTACTTTTAAACTTTCTTGTAACCACATTTACATGAGACATTAGTTTGATGGTCTTTATTATATCAAGAGACTCTATTGAACCTTTTAAAAGGTTTTTAGGTTTTGGCATGATAGACACTGCTCCTGCCTCTATTGCGTCATACATTATATCGACACTGTTTTGATTATAACACGAACTCACTATGATGATCGGAACAGGATACGACTCTAAGATCCTCTTTGTTGTTTCAATACCGTTCATCCCAGCCATAATGATATCCATTGTTACCACATCTGGTTTTAGTAATGTGATTTTTGTAATCGCATCTTCTCCACTACTTGCATATCCAACCACCTCAATCTCTGGGTCAGAGGAGATTGCCTTTTTAAATGCCTCTATAAACGTGGGCGAGTCATCAACAATAAAGACCTTTACCATTATAATAAACCTTCTACCTGTAAAAATCCATTATATAAGCCTTCTTATGACCTCAAGGAGATTGCTTTGGTCAAAGCTACTCTTGACGATATAGGCATTTGCACCTACCTCCATGCCTCGTTCTTTGTCTTGTCTTGTCTCTAACCCTGTGACTAAAACCACAGGGATCTTATAAAGATTCATATCCCCTCTGATCTTTGCAGTCAGTTCAAAACCGTTCATCCTCGGCATCTGGACATCCGTTACCACAATATCGAAACCTCCTCCACTCAAAATAGCCAGTGCGTCTATGCCGTCTATTGCGGTAGTGACGGAATAGCCAGCAGATTCAAGGATATTCTTAAATAGTGTCCTTGCTGTTATTGAGTCCTCAACAAGAAGGACAGACTTCTTCCTCTGTTTTGGTGTCTTTATAACCTGCTGAACGGATGCCAGCGAACCTGTGCTTAAGGCGCTCTTAATAAGGTCAGGTGGTTTAAGGATAAGTATCGTTTCACCAGATTTAATGGTAGCAGAGCCTGAAAAGTTTTTGACCCTCTTAATATTCCATCCGAGATCCTTTAATGAGACCTCTTCTTCGTGGAGAACCTCTTTTACCCTAAAGGCGATGGTCTTATCTCCGTGTCTAACAAATAGTGCCACAATATGTCTGTCGTCTGTATTTGGCTCTACTGGGATTTGTAAAATCGTCTCCATAGGGATAAGGGATACCGAGATGCCATGGTAATCGACGGTAGTTTTGCCTTCAATCTGTTTGACCTCATCTGCCCTAAATCTCTTAACTGCCTCTACATTATTTGTAGGTATGCCGTATATCGTGTTGTTTGATATCTTAAATAGTATGATATTTAGGTTTGTAACAAAAAGGGGAATTGTAATTGAAAAGACCGTTCCCTTGCCTGCCTCAGTATACACATTGATAAATCCCCCATACCTCTCAGCAACCTCGTTTGCGATGGATAAACCGATCCCCCTACCTGATATAGTGGTCACCTCTTTTGATGTTGATACATCCTGTCTGAATATATACTGAACTATGTCAGAATCATCAATCTTTTGTAATTGTTGCTCATCTAAGATGCCAAGTTCAAGGAGTTTGTCTCTTAACCTTTTGATATCAACACCCCTGCCATCATCCATAATATCTAATATCAGGTGCTTGCCTACGTCAAGAGAGGCTTTTATCTTGATATTACCAACTTCTGGTTTACCGCTATCTGTTCTCTCTGAAGGGGTCTCAATTCCGTGGTCTATGGCATTTCTGATGATGTGAATAATAGGATCGCGGAGTTCTTCCAGTATCCTCCTGTCAATCTTCGTATCTCCACCCTCAAATTTAACATTGATCTTTTTCCCTTGAGCCTTTGACAGATCCCTTATCATCCTTGGTAGAGGATCAAAGATTTCTTGAATAGGAAGCATTGCGATGTCTTTTATCTCAAAGATGATTTCGTCTATGAGATTTACGATATATCCCTCAAATGCTATGTTACGTAATATTAAATCACTTAGCCCATCATGGATTGTTTCTGCAGTCTTTTTGAATTCCGCATGCGACTCGTTACTTAAGTTATCAGCAGTCCTTGAGAGCATCCTAACCTTCTGGATTAATGAGATCAGCCTTTCCTTGTTGTCTT
>JBDNDH010000219.1:0-3636 GCA_046719235.1 Thermodesulfovibrionales bacterium | reverse complement strand
AAAGGTCTTGTCAAGATGCATTCAAGAACATTAAGTGTATGCACCAGTGACATGTTGTTATATACAACACCTGTTGGTGACATTGCAACAAAGGGTGTGATATCAGCATTTCAGGACATAACTATCAGGGAGGCTGGTGAGATAATGACCAAGCATGAGATCAGTAGTCTTGTCATTATCGATTCAAATGCAGTTCCTGTGGGTATTGTCACAGATAGGGATTTTAGAAAAAAGGTAATAGCAAAAGGTTTAGACCTAAACAGTAATATCAGCAAGATTATGAGCGTCTCACTTATCAAGTCTGATGCAAAAGAGTACTGTTTTGAGGCGCTTCTCAAGATGATTCGTTATAACATCCATCATCTGCTTATTGTGGAAGACGGAAAACTCAAGGGCATCATTACTAATCATGATTTGATGATGCTGCAAGGGACATCTCCTCTAACTATTGCAAGGGATATAGATTCTCAATACACAGTTGATGGATTAGCAACTGTCTCTAAAAAGATAAACAGTGTCATAGACATACTTATAAAACAGGGTGCCAAAGCCAGCAATATCACAAAGATTATAACAGAGATAAACGACAGGATTGTAAAAAAGATACTTCACTTTGCAGAGAAGAGGTTTGGATCCCCTCCCCTTAGATACTGTTGGATTGCCTTTGGTAGTGAAGGCAGAAAGGAACAGACCTTTAAGACTGACCAAGACAATGCAATCATCTACGAGGACCCAGAATCCTTAGAAGAAGACGAGGCTGCAAAAAGGTATTTTCAAGAATTTTCTGAGTTTGTTAAGGATTCACTTTTAAGGTGTGGTTTCCCGATGTGCACGGGTAACTACATGGCATCTAATCCAAAATGGAGACAACCAATAACTGTTTGGAAAAGTTACTTTACAAGTTGGATTAATACTCCCAATGCACATGCAATATTGACATCTGTCATTATATTTGACTTTCGTCCTATATATGGTGAGTTGAGTCTCGCTCATGAATTAAAGAATCACCTCATGAAAACACTCAAAGGACAAGACATGTTTCTTGTTCAAATGGCAAGGATGACTGTCAATGTGAAGCCACCTCTGAGTTTTTTTAGGACATTTGTTGTGGAGAGCTCAGGTGAGCATAAAAACATGCTAAATCTTAAATTTAGATGTATAGCACCTTTGATAAATATAGTAAGACTATTTAGTCTTGAAAAAACGATTGAAGAGACCTCAACAATTGAAAGGATAGAAAGGCTAAAAAAGATACATGATACTATTCGTGAATATGGTGATGAACTCTTTCATGCCTTTGAATTTCTGATGTTGCTTAGGATTCATCTACAATTTAATCAGATAAGCGAGGGTAAACTTCCAGATAATTATATAAATCCAGATGATTTGACAAATCTACAAAAGAAAACTCTAAAGGAATCCTGTCAGCTAATACTAAGGTTACAAGAGTCGATTGAAACAAGATACCTCTTAGGGAGGATATCTTGATAGCCTATTCACTGAGACGAATTAAAAACAGGATCCTTTATGGGATGTTTCAAAAGAGAGATATCAAACCTGCTGTGTTAAAGAACCTTACTGTGCTTGATGGTATTGACTTTGAAACACCTATAAATAAGGTCAATTATGCAGTCGTTGATACAGAACTCACCGGACTTGACGAAAAGAAAGACTCTATAATATCTATTGGTGTTGTAAAGATGGCAGGCGGTAGTATCTCTCTGGGTGACTATTTCTATAGGATTATAGATCCATCTGTATGTCCGAAAAGAGACAGTGTAGTGATTCATGGTATTACGCCTCAAGAGATATCTATCTGTCCACCATTAGAACTGATACTGCCTGAATTTATAGACTTTGTTAAAAACAGGATAATTGTTGGACACTTTATATCAATTGATCTGGCATTTATAAACAAAGAAATGAAGAGGCACTATGGGTTTGCTTTTCAAAACCCATCTATAGATACTATTCATCTATATTGGTGGTTAAAGAAGAAGAGTTTTAGCTATGATGCCTATGCTCAAGAATATGTTCAGGTTGAGTCTAATCTTTTTGACATTGCAAAAGGGTTTGGCATCCCTGTCACTGAAAGACACAGTGCCATTGGCGATGCGTTTATAACTGCCCAGTTATTTCAGAGATTTTTGCCACAACTTCAGCAGAAGGGTGTTGAGACTCTATCAGACCTGATCAGGGTAGGAAAATCTTAAAAAAAGGAGGCGATGAATAATGGCTGAAAAGAGGCAGAGAAACTTTGAGGGATACTGGAAAGAGAATCTAACTTTAATAGTTGTTCTTCTTTCTATCTGGTTTGTAGTCTCTTATCTGTTTGGGATCATCTTTGCTGATCAACTCGACAGCATAAGGTTCTTTGGATTCCCTTTGGGTTTCTGGTTTGCTACACAGGGATCAATCATGACCTTTGTTGTCTTGATTGCTGTCTATGTAAAACTTATGAATAGACTAGATGAGAAGTATGATGTTCATGAAAAATAAAAAAGGAGGTTAAAAATTTTGGACATACTGACTTGGACATGGATAATAGTTGGTGCATCCTTTGCCTTGTATATTGGCATTGCAATATGGTCAAGGGCAAAGAGCACGGGTGAATTTTATGTTGCTGCAAAGCAGGTGCATCCAGTTCTTAATGGAATGGCTACAGGTGCAGATTGGATGTCTGCAGCCTCATTCATTTCAATGGCTGGGATGATATCGTTTATGGGTAGAGATGGGGCTATGTACCTCATGGGTTGGACAGGTGGTTATGTCCTTCTTGCTATGTTGTTGGCGCCTTATTTGAGAAAATATGGCAAATATACTGTTCCGATGTTTGTGGGTGAGAGATACTACTCGCAAACAGCAAGGGTTGTAGCGGTAGTCTGTGCTATATTTATATCCTTTGTTTATGTCGCAGGCCAGATGAGAGGAGTAGGTGTGGTGTTCTCTCGTTTTCTTGAGGTTGACATAAATATTGGTGTGTTGATTGGCATGGCAATAGTCTTTTTCTACGCAGTCTTAGGAGGTATGAAAGGTATTACATATACACAGGTGGCACAGTATTGCGTGTTAATAACCGCATATCTCATACCAGCCATATTCATATCTATTATGCTCACAAACATACCAATCCCTCAGATTGGATTTGGTGCGTCTCTATCGGAATCTGGTGCTAAACTCCTTAATACTGAAGCAGGTTATCTACTTGAAAAATTGGATGCAGTGCATAAAGATTTAGGGTTTCCAGCCTATACAGGTAGGGGTGCAAAGAGCGTAATTGATGTCTTTGCCATCACATTAGTCTTGATGGTGGGCACAGCAGGGCTTCCACACATAATAATCAGATTTTTTACTACCCCAACCATCAGGGGTGCAAGGGCATCTGCAGGCTGGGCTTTGCTTTTCATAGCAATCCTATATACCACTGCACCAGCGCTTGCCTCATTTGCAAGATTCAACATGATTCAGACACTTAACAATGTGTCTTATGCAGAAGCACCCTCATGGTTTAAGAACTGGGAAAAGACGGGTCTTGTGGCTTGGAAAGATAAAAATGGTGATGGCAAGATCCAATATGCAAAAGGTGATGCCTTTAAGGGGAAGGTCGAGTTTGCTAAGGATGCAGATGGCAAACCC
>JBDNDH010000218.1:0-3654 GCA_046719235.1 Thermodesulfovibrionales bacterium | reverse complement strand
TACGGTTCAGTCTGCCTCGAGGGCGTTGTTTACAAGGTTTATCAAAGATGGTAAGGAGGCGGAGTATTTTGGTATTTATGCACTCGTTGGAAAGACATCGGCTATCATTGGACCTTTAATATTTGGCTCTGTATCCTCAATATATGGAAGCCAAAGGCCGGCAGTGCTCTCTGTGGGACTACTTTTTTTGATTGGCATGGTAGTCTTGTATTCAGTAAAAACCGAAGTGAAAAAGCCTAAAAACACCAAGTAATTTGACTTTTTGTCTGTATAGATATTATAGTATCTGCTCAACTTGGGCAGGTAGCTCAGTCGGTAGAGCAGGGGCCTGAAAAGCCCCGTGTCGGCGGTTCGATTCCGTCCCTGCCCATTCTTCATGATCATTGATCCTCGCCTTGCAAAATTATCCATATTTCTCCTACAATCACAAAACTGCATTAAAAAAGTCATTTAAAAATCAGGGCGATACATGTGTAACGTGTTGCAACAGAGTCTTTTCAGGCATCTATGTCCGATGAGAGACAGGTTTGGTTGCATTTTGGGGTTTAGTTAAATCTCAACCTGAATAATCTCACATGAGGGAAGTTGTTGTATACCTCTTCGTAGAGTGTCTTATCGTATCTGCCAAGTAGGTATATCTGATTAAAGGCGGTTTGATATAGGCTCTCATCAAGCAGGAGTGTCGCAAATACCACATTATCCCTTATGAGTATCTGTAGGGTGTTATCACCTGTAGGGTAGTTTATCTCTCTTTCTACAATCCCGTCTCTGACAACAATAATCCTTCTAAGTTTGGTATAGTTATTCATAGTGCCTTCTTGCAGATTGATGGTTGCATTTTTACACATCAAGAGATTTTGCACAATACCCATGCATTGAAGGCTTGTGTAGTTATAAGGGATACCTGTTCCTTCTCGAAAGTCCCAGCTGCCTAGAAAACTTATTGCACCAAATTTATGTACCATATCAAATGTATAAAGGGCATAGATGTTGTCAAAACCGATCTTGCCATTGTAATTCATCTGTACCTTTAGCCTCTCTACGGGGCCTTTTGCTCCACTGGATTGGATGTAACAGTCCCCCCCCTCACTCCCGATGCATCTGACGAGGTTGTGCATGGTTCGTTGGTCTGACACATAGGCCTTGGCCGCAAGATAAGTATTTGGGCCAACTTGTGAGCTACCATCATGAAAAACTGGTCTGTCTGTTACATATCTAATGGCATACCCGTGGTCCCACCAAGTAAAGATTGCGGAATTGGGCGTCATGATCTTTTTGATATCATGTAATGATGAAAAGGCAGTCGCAGGTAAGGATGGAGCGGGGATATACGAATAGGCTGTTTTAGCTGAAATGACAAAGAAAAAGAGAATGGCAAGTGTATTAACTACAGCATCCCTTGCAAGTACGGCTTTACCTTCTATTCTAAATCTCCTTGAAATTGCTCCAAATAGTATATCTAACAGGTATCCTATACCAGCCCCAACAAACGGTGCAAGAAAAATTCCCAAACGTGGAGCACCAATAAATGCCATCAATCCTGCGGCAAAGAGTGGGAGTATTGGTAACAGCCTTCGCCAATTGACTATGGCACATAGCAAGAAACCTATGAGTCCAAGTACTGAAAGGATCTGATTAGAGATGACGTAGTTTAGAATATCTGATATCTGTAACTGACTTGCTTCTCCGATTGTTGCAATAACATTTGGATAGCTAACTCCATCAATAACAATCGACTCTTTTACATTAAAGTACCTATTAAACGTGTTTTGGGCTGCTGCAATATAATGTTTTAACTTAGTGGGATTAAAGGCGACTATTAAGACCGCTAATCCAACAGCGAGTTTTTTTAAGGGGATTTTTTGGAAAAAGAGATACAGCATGCTTGCCGTGAAGAAAAGGATTATATAGCCTTTGTCCGGATACCATAGTTTGAATAGGTACATTGATAGTCCGGCAAGTGTGGCAAGTATAATAAGCTGTAAATTGGTGCGTTCCTTGTTAATCAACATGACAAATAATGCCCCAAGGGCAGGGAAAAAAAGTTGTAACGTATCTGTGTCTACCCTTCCAAAGCTACTTCTTTCCATATACACAAGGCTAAAGGTCCCTACAAGACCAGCAAGTAAGGCGGTTGAAGGGAGACCAAGCCTGTAGAAGATCAATCCAAGGGGTATCATAAACATTCCGGCAAGTGGGATTATGATAAAGCTGCCTGTTTTGTAAAGGTCGTTGTCAAAAAATGGTGAGAGTTTAGCTATCAGGAAGATAAGCATCGGGGATCCAGAATGAAGTAAATTTAGTTGTCCTGCGAGGTATGCTTTTACCTCAGACAACCAATAATAGGCATCAGCTGCGGTCATCAAGGGAGATTTCTCATAAAAATATAACGAAGGCTCTTGAAGCCATGTCTGGTATTGTCCGTATCTTACATAGCAAGACAAAAAGTAGCAGAATAACAAGGCAATAAGAAACACCGGTAGCCTTACCCTTAACTCCGGTGTAAATACCTGGGCGATGGATACTATTACATTAGAAAGATTCCTCCCTTTAGTTTCTGGTATGGTGATAATATGGCTGTCTTTGCCTTGTTGTTTGAGATTCTCCTCCATCTTTACGACCCCTTTATTTTTAAGATTTTGAGTTTTTTATCCCAAGATGTAGCATAAAAGGTCATTAGGGCATTTTAAGTATCCATGTTTTGCGATAGAATAACAAAAACTGCTAAAGTTTAACATAAATCAATCAACTTTAGGTCAGATCACAACTTAAAGTAAACAGCCTCATAGGTCACTATATTTACTTTCTGAATCCCTCTCCTTCATAGCCACATAATTCAATGTATCTCAACTCATTGTCTGGAAAAAAGAGTTTGGGTTAGTAAGACACACCGTAAAAGACCAGCCCTATATACTCTCTAAGTGCAGTGGATGAGTCAAGTAAATTTGATGCTCTCGGTAGATAGTCATCCCAAGAATATGCCTTGCCCTGCCATGTCTTAAATTTAGCCGGTATTGGTATCACTGACATGTCAACCTTTTTAAAGCTCATTACAGAGCGTTTTATGTGATATGCAGATGTCACAATGGCTGGCTTTTTAAACCCCCTTTGAACACAGATCTCCTTGCTGTATCTTGCATTTTCTATGGTATCCCTACTTTTGTCTTCTATTATTATCTTGTCCTCAGGTACACCAAGGTCAATCAAGAATCTTTTAAGTATATTGGCCTCGGAGGGTTTATTTTCAAAGACCTTACCAGATGAGACTATTATTGGTACCTTTACATCTTTGTACAACCTGACAGCAGTTACAACCCTTGCAAGCGTATCCCCATTAGGAGAGCCAAGACCAGTTAAATCAGGTGCCTGTAGATCAGAAGCTCCACCCAGCAGTATTATCACATCTACATCTGCCTTTTTGGGTATCTGAAGATCGCCTTCAAGTCCTCTCATGAGCAAGTCTGAGGTGGGTTCGATAGACAGCATCCAGATAAATAGCGAGAGCAGGATATTTAAAAGACCAGCAAGGTGCTTTTTTCTCAATCTAAGCCAGATGCCTAAAAAAAATAAAATGATAACGAATACGCCTGGTGGCACGAGATAGGCAGAGATTATCTTTTTGATCTCAAACATATTGGTGAAAGGGATGGTCAG
>JBDNDH010000217.1:0-3660 GCA_046719235.1 Thermodesulfovibrionales bacterium | reverse complement strand
CGTCAGCTAGACCTTTATGATGGATAAGGTGGCAGAGGGTTGCGCCTTTAAGACTATGTCATAAAAATTTCAAGATCGTATGATAGACTTTTTTTAAAAAAACTGTATCATCGTATTAAGAGTCTTGGGTAAAACATGGGGTATCAGCCTCATGGCTTAATTATTCACCCTTAAACCTTTGTAGACTTATGGTGAGATTGAAAAATCAGAAACAAGGCTCACTTATAGTATGTGTTTTGAAATGTTGTAACAAGGTATTTTCTGTGTCTTTTGTCCTTATCCTTCTAACCCCTACAATATTATCAGCAGGAGGTATCGCCTTAGATCCTGATCTACTCAAAAGACTACAAGATACAATAATTCGTCAACAAGAGGAGTTAAATAGACAGGCTGAGCAAATCAGACAGCAGTCTGAACTCCTCAGGACCCTTCAAAGACAGATTGAGGATATGCAAAGAGCCCAAGATACCCAAAAGACTCACCCCTCTACTGTTGCCATTCCAACATCACCAGGTGTGGTGACCTTAGGTAGTGATAGACATAAGATAACACTCTCGGGGCAGATAAATCGTGCGATAAATGTCATAAGTGATGGATCTGGCACTGATATTTACCATGTGGATAACAATGCAAGCAATTCAAGGCTTCGTATTGTAGGCTCTGCAAGGATTGACGATGACCTCTCATTGGGGACAAGAATAGAGTTTGCTGTGGCACCTGATCTGTCCTCTTTGGTCTCTCAGACAAACAGGGTGCCGGGCACATGGTTTGATCAGAGATGGACGGAGCTCTCAATTGCAAGCAAGTCCTTTGGTAAGATTTCACTGGGAAAGGGAGATACCGCCTCAAACACATCTGCAGAGATGGATTTGTCTAAGACAGATGTAGTTCAGTATGCCACACTCTCAGACATAGCAGGGGGTATGTTCTTTAGGGAAAAGGCTTATCCAAACAGATTGACCTCAATAAAGATAGGAGATGTGTTTAACAGTAGAGATGGACTCAGCAGGCAGTCAAGACTCCGCTATGATACCCCACAATTCTATGGATTTAACATCTCTGCTTCGGTGGTGAGCAATCAGAGATATGACCTTGCTGTCTTTTATAGCGGTGAATCCGATATTTTTAAGACTGCCGGAGCCTTTGCTGTCTCTGATCCAAATCTTCCTGAAAGTGGACTCCAATACGATGGTTCTCTCTCAATATTACATAAACAGACTGGCTTAAACATCACACTTTCTGGAGGTTTGCTCAAGAGGGATAATCTAAAAGATGCTCAAAATGTGTATGCAAAACTTGGATGGCTTGCAAATCTTATAGGTTATGGATATACTGCCTTTGGTGTTGACTATACCTATTCAGGGAATCTACCATTCTCAAATGACAGGGGATACTCAATTAGTGCGGCTGTGGTGCAGAACCTTAAAAAGATAAATTCAGACATGTATCTTCAATACAGGATACATTCTCTCAATCTCAAGTCTGCACCACCTGTAAGTGATATTAATGTAGGGACTTTTGGCATGAGGGTGAGGTTCTGAAAGTGAGATTTGCAATATTGATAGTGGTTTTTACCTCCATAATCCTTGGACCCTGTTGTGTATTGGCACAAGAGACCATTAAGGTGGGAGTATATGACAATGCACCAAAGATATTTATGTCTAAATCTGGTAGGGCAGAGGGTATATTTATTGACATCATTGAATACATCGCTAAAAAAGAGGGCTGGAGGATTCAATATCTTTACTGCACATGGTCAGAAGGGTTAGACAAACTCTCAAAGGGAGAGATTGATATAATGCCTGATGTTGCTTACACCTCAGATAGAAGCAAATTGTTTGAGTTTCATAACACACCAGTACTTTCTTCATGGTTTCAGGTATTTGCCCGTAAGGGCATTGGCATAAAGTCATTGCTTGATTTAGATGGTAAGAGGGTGGTAGTTCTTGAAAACTCTGTTCAACAACAGGCATTTATAAGAATGACTGAGGGATTTCACCTTGATGTTTCCTTGATAACGGAGAAGGAGTATGACAAGGTATTTGAGGTTGTCGCAAAAGGCAAGGCAGATGCAGCTATTGCAAACCACTTCTATGGCACCTTACATGCGAGGAGCTTTGGACTTGAGGATACCGCAGTGGTCTTTCATCCCTCTTCACTGTTTTTTGCTTTCCATAAAAATATCAATAGAGACATTATTCATAAGGTTGAGAGGCATATAAGAGTTTTAAAGAGAGATCCCGAATCAATATACTACTCGTCTCTAAAGAGGTGGACATCTCATGAGGTAAGGTATAAACTGCCCGATTGGTTGCCTATTGCAGGTGCCGTGGTTGCTGCCTTGTTATTTGTAAGTTTAGCAGGGGGGCTTGTGCTCAGGCATCAGGTGGATGTAAAGACAAGACAATTAAGACAGATAAATCAAGAGATGGAACTTCGGGTGATGGAAAGGACATTGGAACTCACAAAGGCGAATGAAAAGTTAAAGGAACTTGATATGCTCAAGTCCATGTTTATTGCCTCTATGTCTCATGAATTGAGGACACCCCTAAACTCCATCATAGGATTTACAGGAATAACCTTACAGGGACTTTCAGGGGAACTCAACGAAGAACAAAAAGACAACCTCAAAAGGGTATATAATTCTGCAAAACATCTACTTAACCTAATTACCGAGATTATAGATATCTCCAAGATTGAGGCAGGCAGGATTGACATCTTGCCAGAGCATTTCCCTCTCATTAGCGTCATAAACGAAGCGGTTGATAACATAACACAACAGGCAAAGGATAAGGGTCTATTAGTAGAGATTGATGTCCCAAATGATACGGTAGATACGACGATGCTTACCGATAAAAAGCGTCTTTTTCAGTGTCTCTTAAACCTCCACCTCCGTTTGGTAATTGAAATCTCTGTAACAGATTTAAAGTACTTATGATGTTATCTTTGATTTTTTCTTTCTGTTCGTTTGTAAGTTCAATAAATTCCGATAAATATAATTGCGGAAATGCTCCCGAAATTTTTTGTTCTAAACATCCATGTGGATAAGAAGTTAAATATTGAATCCTCTTTTCGAGATTTAATGGCGGAATATTATAAATTTCTAAGTATGTTTCGTTTGTTCCTTTTATAAATCCCGGTTGGTAATTAAATGCCAATTCGTAATTTCCTGTGGTTTTGTCAATTACTTGGGTTTGATATGTATTCGGATAACTAACATCCATTTCGATATTATATTTAGAAATATTATTTCCGCTGATGGCAGTAATTTCAATTTTGGCAACACCTGTTTTTTCAGTCGTGGATAATTCAAAGTCAATATATTTTTCTCCTTCTTTGGAGAAAGTCAAAGATTTTGACGAAGCTCCGTTGATTGTGAGTAATCCGTTGGTCTTTACTGAAACACTAACATTCTTTACTTCGGGTTTCATGGCAAAAACGGTAACAGGCAATTTGAAAGTTTCTCCTGTTTTGATTGTTCGAGGAGCTGTTCCAAGTATCATTAAAGGTTTTTTTACAGGAGTTGTTTTTTCTACTGAGCCATAAGAATTTTCTCCTGCAGCAACAACCATTGTTCTAACAGAACCAATGTATTGAGGTAGCTGAATTGTATGTGTTCTAACACCACCGGCCGAAACCGTATATGGTCCAAGGAAAATT
>JBDNDH010000216.1:0-3682 GCA_046719235.1 Thermodesulfovibrionales bacterium | reverse complement strand
AGGGCAGGGGATGTGATCGCAACCATAAGTGGTCACACAAGGGATATATTAAAAGGAGAGAGGATTGCACTGAATATCCTTCAACATATATCTGGCGTTGCAACACTTACAAGAACCTTCGTGGATTTAGTAAAGGATCTACCTGTTAGGATAGTGGACACACGTAAGACCCTACCAGGCTTGAGGTTCATGCAGAAGTATGGGGTAATGATCGGAGGAGGCTATAACCACCGTTTTTGTCTATCTGATGGCATTCTGCTCAAAGACAATCATATAAAGGCAGTAGGTTCAATCAAAGAGGCAGTAAAAAGGGCAAGAAAAGCCCATCATCTCCTAAGGATAGAGGTTGAGACCAAAAGTATTGATGAGGTCAAAGAGGCACTTGAATCTGGGGTTGATGTGATAATGCTTGATAATATGACAATTGATCAGATGGCAGAGGCTGTGAGATTTATATCAAAGAGGGCTATAGTAGAGGCATCAGGTGGTGTTACAATCCAAAATATCAGGGATATAGCAAAAACAGGGGTTGATATCATATCCATAGGGGCATTGACACACTCTGTGAAGGCTGTTGATATCAGCATGAAGATTCAATAAGGGACAATATGAGTGAAGGGTTGACATACAAAAAGGCAGGGGTCGATATACAAGAAGGCGATAGGTTTGTTAAGGATATATCTCCAATAGTAAAGACTACCTTTAGACCTGAGGTGATGATGGATATCGGTTCTTTTGGTGCATTGTTTAGGCTCGATATGAATCGCTACAAAAACCCCGTATTAGTGAGTGGGACTGATGGTGTAGGCACTAAGTTGAAGATCGCCTTTATGATGGACAAACACGACACTATTGGAATAGACCTTGTAGCCATGTGCGTAAATGATATCCTTACACTCGGTGCAGAGCCACTCTTCTTTCTTGACTATCTTGCGGTTGGGAGACTTGATGTCAATAGGTCCACACAGATAATAAAGGGTATAGTTGAGGGTTGTAAGATGGCAGGTTGTTCTTTGATCGGTGGTGAAACCGCAGAGATGGCAGGTTTTTACAATGATAACGAATACGATGTGGCAGGTTTTGCAGTAGGGATAGTAGAGGCTGACAAGATTATCAGGGGACAGACTGTTACAGAAGGAGATGTCCTGATAGGCTTACAGTCCACAGGGATACACAGTAACGGTTATTCACTGGTAAGGAGACTCTTTTTTGATTCACTCGGTTGGGACTTAGGTCGTTATCTGCCAGAATTGGAGACATCCTTAGGTGAAGAACTCCTAAAACCCACCGCCATATATGTAAAACCGGTCATTGATGTCTTGAGGCTAAACAACGTAAAATCAATGGCGCATATCACTGGGGGAGGAATCACAGGCAATGTGCCCCGTGCCATCCCCGAGGGATTATCTATAATTATTGAAAAAGGCAGTTGGCATATACCGCCTATATTCAATATTATCAAAGAGTTAGGTAATGTAGCAGAAGAAGAGATGTATAGGACCTTCAATATGGGGATAGGATTTGTTATAATCTGTAGCGAGCAAGATTACCAATCTGTATCAGAAGTATTAAAAGATTCATCAGTAAGTCACTATCTCATTGGTAAGATAAAAAAAGGTGATGGAGGTGTAGAGTATGTATAAGGGCAAGATAAGGAAACTCTTGAGAAAACTCTTTTCCCCTATAACAATCATGTTAGTCCCTCACGACAGCAAAAAACCCATAAACATCAAGATACCATCGGTTGGAATCGTTATAACCATCTTACTGTGGATAGGGGTCTCTTCATACGCTATTTCCTCGGGTGTATCACGCTCACAATATCAACAGATGGAGTCACAACTATCCTATTACACTATCCAGTTTAATCAACTCAAAGACTCAATGGATATCATTAAGCAGGCTGAAGGTGAACTCACAAAGATACTTTCAGGCAATAGCAAAAAGGACATATTTCAAAAGATCACCAGCACAGACGCAGGCTCACTAAACCTTGATGAGATAAAAGAACAGATGCAGATTACCATCAACAAGGCAAATGAGATAAAGGAATACATCCACCTCCAAAAGAATATATACCTATCTACCCCGAATGTTTGGCCAGTTGAAGGGAGGGTTACATCACACTTTGGTAGTAGGGCAAATCCCATTACCGGTAGAGATGAGATCCACACAGGTATTGACATATCGGCACCTTCAGGTAGTAATGTAATTGCAACCGCCGATGGCATAGTGAGTTTTTCTGGTTGGAGTGCAGGAAATGGTAATCTTGTTGTGATTGAACATGGTATGGGCTTTACTACACTTTATGCCCATAACTCAAAAAACCTCGTGCCAGAGGGACAAAGGGTAAAAAGGGGTGATAAGATAGCTCTTGTTGGCTCAACTGGAAACACAACAGGTCCACACCTACATTATGAGGTGTGGTATAAGGGAAAGGCTGTAGATCCTATGAAATATCTCAAGGAAGGTGACTATGTTTCTGAGAAGAAATGACAAGATTGAGACCTTGATTGGACAGAAATCGGCATTTAAAGGTGATGTAACCACAGAAGGGACGATAAGAATCGATGGTAGTTTTACTGGCGATGTCTCTGCAGAATGGGTGATTGTTGGAGAGTCAGGCAATGTCAAAGGAAACATAACAGCCAAAGGTATAATCATTGGTGGTATAGTTGAGGGCAACCTTAAGTCTGATGATATAGTTGAGATCAAATCAACAGGACGATTAACAGGTGACATACACACAAAGAAACTTTCCGTATCTGAAGGAGGTATGTTTGAAGGCAGGTCTTTTATAAAAAGGGAAGATGATAGCAAGGTGATTGACTTCCCTGCAAAAGAGTCTGCCTCTATGTAATTCATGACCGAACACATATACGAGAAGGTCTTATACTATCACGATACAGATTGTGCAGGGGTTGTGTATTACGCCAACTACCTCAAGTATCTTGAAGAGGCGCGGACAGAGATACTAATATCCAAAGGGATAAACCCTCAGAAACTAGCCCTTGACGGTATAGGGTTTGCCGTTGCAAAGGTAGAGATTGAATATAAAAACCCAGCGAGGTATCAAGACAGGATAATTGTTAAAACCAACATCCTTAAGACAAAACTATCAACCATCATATTTAAACAGTCTGTCCTCAGGGGCGATACCCTGCTTGCAAATGCTCTCGTTACAGTCGTATTTGTAGGCAAGGACTTTAAGCCCATCCCCATACCTGAGGATATAAAGAAGGCAATAAGCGATGTTTGATCAAGATGACATCGTCAACTTTTTAAAAACCATCCAAGAGAAACTAACGCAAAGCCAATATACAAACATTGACCTTTCTTCCACAGTTGCCATGCTTTACATTGGAGAACACAGAAGGCTTTATCCAATAAAAAAACCTGTAAAGATAGACATAGATAACCTTCTTAATATTGACTACCAAAAAAAAAGGCTGATAGCCAATACCACCAACTTTATAAAATCAAGACCTGCAAACAATGTCTTGCTATGGGGCGAAAGGGGAACTGGAAAGTCATCACTGATTAAAGGACTAATCAAGAAATTCTCAACAGTTGGCTTGAGAATGATACAGGTCTTCACAAAGGACATCCTTTCAATCCATTACCTGTATGACTTTATAAATTCGAACAACTATTACCGCTTCATAATTTTTATAGATGACCT
>JBDNDH010000215.1:0-3716 GCA_046719235.1 Thermodesulfovibrionales bacterium | reverse complement strand
CAACTATGGAGACCCAGACAACGGTGTGCCTGCTGGAACTCCCTTTGAGAGTCTCCCTGATGATTGGAGTTGCCCTGTGTGTGGCGCTACAAAAGATATGTTTGACAAGATTTAATAGGTGGAGGTAATCAATGAACGCAATAGAGATAGCAACAAGCATGGAAACAGATGCCATAAGGTTTTACAAAGAGGCATCCCAAAAGGCGTCTCATCCTGTAGGTAAAGAGATGTTTTTGAGTATCGTTGAAGACGAAAAGAGACATCTCCAGATGTTGTCTGACCTGCTTAAAGGTTTGTCTATCAAGATAGAAGACACACACCCCCTTGACAATATCAAGACCATATTTGAGCAGAAGAAAGAAGAGATGATGCAAAGGATATCTGCATCAAATGATGACCTTGAGGCATTTAAGGTGGCTATGGAGATGGAAAAGGAGGGGAAGGAGTTTTACCTTAAAAATATCAATAACCTTGCCTCTGATGTTGAGAAAAAACTTTTCAAGACACTTGCTGATGAGGAAGAAGAACACTTTAAGATCTTCTCAAATACATACAACTTTCTTAAGGATACTGGAAACTGGTTTATGTGGGAGGAGAGGTCTATCGTAGAAGGGTAGAAAAACAGTTTTATGAAAAATCTTTTGCAAGAGGTAGATTTTTCAAATTGACCTTACAGTAGAGTTAACTAACACAAGCATAGGAGGCTGATTCTGTGAAGAAAAAGGTATCGGTTATTGGGGCTGGCAATGTTGGGGCATCCCTTGCTCAACTGCTTGTCCATAGTGGGCTTGCTGATGTTGTATTATTTGACATAGTGGAGGGAGTTCCTCAAGGAAAGGCGCTTGACCTATCTGAGGCATGTCCATTATGGGGGTCTTCGGTAAAGGTTACAGGTACAAATGATTTTAAGGATACCGCAGATTCTGATGTGATAGTCATCACTGCTGGTTTCCCGAGAAAGCCGGGTATGAGCAGGGATGATCTCTTATCTGCAAATGCAAAGGTGGTAGCCGATGTGGCAAGGAATACATGCGGCATTTCAAAAAATGCGATATATATAGTGGTGACCAATCCAATGGATGTCATGGCACAAATGACCTTGAAGGTAACAGGTTTCAACCCAAACAGGATTATCGGTATGGGTGGAATTCTTGACTCTGCAAGGTTTAGGACATTTGTTGCGTGGGAACTCGGTATTGCACCTGAGGATGTAGAGGCATTGGTCATGGGCGGGCATGGAGACCAGATGGTGCCAATGCCAAGGTTTACCACTGCAAAGGGCATATCCATAACACATCTCATTGATGAAGACAGGATAAATAAACTCATAGAAAGGACGAAAAACGGTGGTGCAGAGATCGTTGGTTTATTAAAGACTGGGAGTGCCTTCTACGCCCCTGCAGCATCTACCTTTCAGATGGTTAAGTCCGTGATACTTGACGAAAAGAGACTTTTACCGTGTTCTGCTTATCTTGATGGACAATACGGATTAAAGGGATACTATGCAGGAGTGCCAGTGATACTGGGGGAAAATGGCGTAGAAAAGATAGTGGAGATCCCATTAAATGAAAAGGAAAGACAAGACCTTGAAAGGTCTTTTAACTCTGTAAAAAATCTTGTCCAGAAACTTGACTCTGCGGAGGTTAAATAATCACCATGGAAAGAACGCTTTCAATCATCAAACCAGATGGAGTCAAAAAGAACATCATAGGCGAAATAATATCCCGTTTTGAGAAGAATGGGCTTAGGGTAGCTGGCTTAAAGAAGATATGTCTGTCAAAAGAGCAGGCAAAGGCATTCTACATAGTTCATAAGGATAGGCCCTTCTACGACAGTTTGACCGATTTCATGTCCGAAGGACCAATTGTAGTAATGGTGCTTGAGGGTAACGACGCTATAATGAAAAACCGTGAGATCATGGGTGCTACAAACCCTGCAAATGCTGCTGAAGGGACCATAAGAAAAGACTTTGCTGAGAATGTAGAGAGAAACATAGTGCATGGTTCTGACTCACCAGAAACCGCTAAAACAGAGATAGCATTCTTCTTCTCAGAGATGGAGATACTGTAGTCTATCAGTTCCCCATGCATCGCCATGGGGAACTTAACATTGCCAAGATTAATACCCAAGATCATTTCGGAAACATCAGCGCCTTAAGAAAATGCAAACATACAAAGACACATTTCACATAATCACATTAGGCTGTCCCAAAAACACAGTTGATTCAGATAATCTCAAGACGCTCCTAAAATCATCAGGTTTCAAGCCATTGGATATTGAAAGGGCAGACGTTATCTTAATAAACACCTGTTGTTTCATTGACCCTGCGAAAGAGGAATCCATTAACGAGATATTGAATGTTTTAAAAAACAAGCATGATACCCAGAGGCTTGTGGTATTTGGCTGTCTAAGCCAGAGATACAGAGAAGATCTCAGGGCAGAGATACCGGAGATTGATGCCATATTTGGGGTAGGTGAAGATGGAGATATCCTTGACTATTTGGTGAAAACATCCTCCCATATCTCAAAAGAACCACCGCCTGAGCCAAAACAAGATAAGATGTCTTACGCATACATCAAGATTGCCGAGGGTTGTGACAGGGGATGTAGTTTCTGCGTCATACCATCCATCAGGGGCAGATTTAGGAGCATCCCAAAGACGACCATACTCGGAGAGGTCACCAAGGCACTTGACAGTGGTATAAAGGAGATAATACTGATTGGTCAAGACATCACAGAGTACGGTAAAGACCTTGATAGCCCCAGACTGGTGCATCTCCTACAGGATATTGTGGCGATTGAGAGAGATTTTAAGGTAAGATTGCTGTATCTCAATCCCTTTGGCATAGATGACGAACTCATCGATTTCATCGGCACTAATGACAAGATTATCAAATATCTCGACATCCCGATGCAACACTCAGAAGACCGGATATTGAGGTTAATGAGACGAAGGGGTTCAAAGAAAGAGTACCTCAAACTCATAAGAAAGATAAGGAAGAAGATTCCAGACATCACCCTGAGGACAACCTTTATCGTTGGTTTTCCCACAGAGACAGAGGAAGATTTCAACCTCCTTTTGGATTTCATCGAGGAGGTAAGGTTTGATAGGGTAGGGGCATTCCAGTTTTCACCACAGGAAGGCACCACAGCCTATAGATTAAAAGGTCAAATCCCCAAGACTGTCAAAGAAAGGAGGTATGATAGATTAATGGGGACTCAGGCAGAGATATCATTTCAAAAACAGCAAGAGATGATCGGAAGGGTATTTCATGCCACAGTTGATGACTTGGATGATATTTCCATAATCGCAAGATTAGACTCACAGGCACCTGAAATCGACGGGGCTACGATCATAGACCTAAGGAATGATAGATTAAAGACCTCCATAGAGGTGGGTAGCAGGATAAAGGTAAAGATTACTGACTGCTACGAGTATGACCTGCTGGCAAAGATCGTTGACTGAGCCTTATCTTTCATTTTCAGACGAAGAGACGGTTTTTAAATTCTTCCCATTTTTTAAACAACAAAAAAAGAATGTAATCTAACTATAGTCTAAAAGTCAGTGCTGAGAGTTATGAAACGTATCGGGATGGGAGAAACATACTGGCTCATTTTGATTTTAGACTCTCAGTCAATTCCACAACTTGAACATGCAAGGCATGTCTTTGAGTTTAGGGGCAGATGTTCCGGAGGTCTATTCAAACGTAGGGCAT
>JBDNDH010000214.1:0-3732 GCA_046719235.1 Thermodesulfovibrionales bacterium | reverse complement strand
GCTATCTGTGGTAGGTGTGTGATACATAAGACCTGATATCTCTTTGATAGGGTTTTTAGTCTTTTTCCTACATTGTTTGCGGTAACGCCTCCAATACCAGCATCAACCTCATCAAAGATAATCGTAGGTGGATCATACGATATATCTGCATCTTCGCTTATCCCGACTACCTTGAGGGCGAGCATGAGCCTTGATAACTCGCCTCCAGATGCGATCTTGTTAATTGGTTTTGGAGGTTCACCCGGATTGGCAGAGAAGAGAAACTCAACAACATCCAGCCCTGTTAAAGATACTTCTTGTTTTCTTGTGATAGATATAACAAATTGGGGATTCTGAAATCCCAGTTTTTTCAGTTCATCTACGACAAGGTCTTGCATTATCTTGGCAGAGTGTTGCCTCTTGTTGCTTATGGCATCAGCCATTTTGTATAGATTTGTCTCAAGGTCTTTTAATTCATCAGAAAGCCTTGATTCCTCATCGCTTGAGTGTTGAATCCTGTTTAGTTCTTGCTCTGCGGTCTTTTTGTATTGAATCACATCATCAAGGGTCTGGCCATATTTTTTTATCAGCCTCTTGAGAAGGTCTATCCTGTCTGATAGATAGTTTAGTCTCTCAGGGTTTTCCTCGTAGTGTGTCTTTTTGTTCCTTAAGATGTTGGATGTCTCATCAACGATTAAGATGGCATCCCTTAGGTTATCTAACTGTTGTCTCTGTGTAGGGTCAAACTCGCATATCTTTTGCAGACAGTCATAGGCCTTTTGTAGTTTTGTATAACCTGATTGTTCGGCACCGTATAGATTGTCGTATGCCTCGTGCATTAATTCTTTTAGGCGCTGTGTGTGGGATAGGATGGTAAATTCCTCTGTGAGATCTCGTAACTCGTCTGCCTTTGGGTCTGCTGACTCGATCTCTTTTATCTGATACCTTAAAAAATCCTCCTTCTGAATGGCATCCTTGAGATTTTTCCTGATGTTATCAAGTTGGTTTTTGACATCCTGTGTCCTCATGAATAGGGCTTTGTATTCCTCAAGTTCGCCCTGAAGACCAGCAAAGTTGTCAAGTAGTGACAGGTGAATCTCTCTCTTTAACAAAGTCTGATGTTCTGACTGACCGTGTATATCTACGAGTTTGCTTAGCAGATTCACAAAGGTCTGGATGTTTACTTGTGTATCGTTAATATATGCCTTGCTTTTTCCCTGATTTGATATAATCCTTCGTGCGATCAACTCATCTGAGACCTCTATTGATAGGTCATCAAGTAGGGAGTTTACAAAAGATGGGATGCCTTGAAATACAGCCTCAATCTGTGCCTCTTTTTGCCCAGACTTGATATATTCGGCAGATGCCCTCTGACTAAGAAGTATAGAAATTGCATCTACGATAATTGACTTTCCAGCCCCTGTCTCACCTGTGATGAGATTAAGGCCATTGCCAAGTTTAACGGAGATGCTCTTTATAATTGCAAAATTCTTTATCCCTATCTCTGTGAGCATTTTGACACTTTTATTTTAACTCAAAAGACTGTTTTACAGTTTATTATATTTATCAGCAGAAAAAATTCAAAAAGGATTGAGGCACCGTTTTAGTCTTCCTTTACAAAATATTTTATGGTTTTCCAACAAGACAAAAGGTTAAAATAGCGAACCAATGGTAATTTTGAACAAAAAAATCAGGATTTTTAGGATATTATTCAGGAGTTTTGCAGATTTTTTTAGAGACAACGGACCTATGCTTGCTGCAGCAGTGTCCTTTTTTTTTATACTTGCACTTGTCCCGTATTGTCTGTTGCTATTAACGATACTTGGGCATATCCTTGGAGAGAGACAGGATTTTTATGTCTTTTTTACGGAAAGGATTGTTCAAATGTTTCCTGAGGTGACCAAGGGTATTTCAGAGGGACTGGCTACCCTTATTACCTATAAGAAGATCGGTAATATTACGATGCTTCTTTATGCCTTTTTGTGCTATGAATTGTTATCATCTCTTGAGCATTCAATGGATAGGATATTCAAGACAAAGCATTCTCGACACTTCCTTGTTTCACTTTTATTATCTATACTGATAGTTACATTTACATTTGCACTTGTGCTTGTATCATTTATCTCTACTTATGCTGTAGCAGAGATAAATATGTTAAAGCGGTTTTTCCCTAATTTTGAGATAAGTATTTTTACGAGTTTTGTGGTCAGGTATATCTTGCCTTTTCTTGTGATATTGCTCACTATACTGAGTCTGTATCTTATACTTCCAAACCAAAGGATAAACCTTAGGTATGCGTTTATAGGTGCAGTGTTTAGCACAATCTTTTTGGAGGTTGCAAAACACCTATTCACCCTATATTTTGGAAACCTCCTAAAACTCGGTGCCATATACGGACCTCTTACAGCATTTGTTATACTCTTACTATGGATATACTATTCAGTCTGTATTTTACTTATTGGTGGGGAGATAGTTCACAACCTTCAAGCATCTAAAAGAACAAGATAATGGTATAATATGAGGTATAGTTTCTAAACTGCAAAAAGGAGATGATTGTCATGTCAAGTCTTAGGTATAAGGAATACAATGATGAAGAGGCAAGGATATACGAGGAAGGTATTGAAAAGATGAGGAGATGTATGAATCAGGGCAAGACATTCCAAGAGGCATCAGACCTTATTGATGTTGAGGATGATAGTCTCAAGGGTTTTATCTTGGATGATGCCCTCAAGATATTTATTGCAGAGCAACACTTTGTCTTAGGACTCTCGCTAAATAAGATCTCTGAATCATTGAGGGTTGATTTAAATACAATACAGAAGGCTGTAGTAGAGATGCTTGAGGATGTGGCTCATACATCGGCAGAGTATTATCGTATGGTCCATGGTGATGATGCCATTGGTAACGCTTAGGGGGGACAGGGATGAAAAAGAAGATAGTATTCTATTCATTGAGTACATGCCCATCTTGTAAGAAGGCAAAAAAACTGATGGATGCAAATAATATTGTTTACGAATATATCGAGGTTGATAAACTACCCCAAAATGAACAGAACTTTTTATGTAATGAGATTAAGAGATTCAACCCCGATTTGACATTCCCTACAATTGTTGTATCAAATGTCATTGTGGGTTATAGCGATGATATGTTAAATGATATAAGTCCAAATTAGGAGGTGTTGGGCATATGTTTTTAAGAATTCTTACACTTAAAGAAATAAAAGATGAGCCTTTTGTGAAGCAAAATATACTCTGGGATGTTCTACCAAAAGACATGATGTCTCCGGTGTGTCTTCTAAAAGATGATGGTTTTTATTTAAAAGAGCACATCAAGGGGTATGTGTTTTATATTGATAATGCGGATGAAAAGCCTATATTGTCACTCATGAGACACACCGCTGCTGGATATGCAGAAACCCTTGCCCAGATACCAGAGATTCCACAAGAAATGTTGCAGAGGGCGATTGATGAGAATAAGGACAAGGTGTTTTTTATGATGTATCCGATTAACCAAGAGATTAAAAACTGGTTGATAAAGGAACTTGAAATAGATTAGTTGCAGGTCTGTAAGTGTTGTTATCAGCCTACAAATCGATGCGTCCTTGGAGATTTTACACCCATATCATCTAAAAAGGATTGATACTAAATATGACAAGATTAGACGTCCCGTGAAATAGTGTAGAAGGCAGGATGTTTTTTGTCTTCATGTATAAAAGCCCCATTATCAATGAAGGAAAGAAGGTGAATGGTGCGA
>JBDNDH010000213.1:0-3737 GCA_046719235.1 Thermodesulfovibrionales bacterium | reverse complement strand
AGGTATTGATGAAAAAAACGACTTCAAACCCCAGTATGTTATCATCCCTGGTAAAGAAAAGGTGATCAAAGAACTAAAGAAGGAATCCAAAGATGCAAAAAATATCTATCTTGCCACAGACCCTGATAGAGAAGGGGAGGCTATAGCGTTTCATATTGCAGAAGAGATTAAAGGGGGCAAAAAAGGCAAAAACGGAACACCAATTTACAGGGTCACCTTTCATGAGATTACATCAAAGGCAGTAAAAGAGGCGATACAAAACCCTACAGACATAGATATAAACAAGGTTAATGCCCAACAGGCAAGAAGGATACTTGACAGATTGGTTGGTTACAAACTGAGCCCATTTCTATGGAAGAAGATAAGGCGGGGGTTGAGTGCTGGTAGGGTTCAGTCGGTTGCCTTAAGGCTCATAGTGGAGAGGGAGAGGGAGATAGAGGGCTTCATCCCTGAGGAATACTGGACGGTAGAAGGGCTCTTTACCCCTGATGTTGAAAACGGCTCTAAGACCTTCAAGTCAGAGCTCTACAAGTATAAAGGCAATCTTATAATTGATAGGGATGCTGATAAGGGCAAGAGATTCCTCATAAAGGACAACACAACTGCAAAAGAGATATGTGAGGCATTGTCTAAAAGTGATTATTTATTAAAAAGCGTTGAAAAGAAGATAAGAAAACGTTCTCCATATCCCCCATTTATCACAAGCACCTTGCAACAAGAGGCATCTGTCAAACTCAAATTTTCCGCTAAAAAAACCATGCAGATCGCACAGCAGTTATATGAAGGGCTTGATATTGGGGATGAAGGGGCAATAGGCTTGATTACATACATGAGGACTGATTCCTTCAGGGTAGCACCAGAGGCGCAAAGGTGGGCAGGTAAATACATAAGGGATAAATACGGTGATGAATACCTCCCCGACACCCCTCCTATATACAGGTCAAAGGGTAATGCACAAGATGCACATGAGGCGATCAGACCTACATACCCAGATAAGACCCCAGATGCAGTCAAAAGATTCCTTAACAAAGACCAATACAATCTCTATAGTCTCATCTGGAACAGATTTATAGCAAGCCAAATGTCCCCTGCACAATACGACCAGACTACTTTTATAATTACACCAGTAGAAGAATCTCTCAAAGATACAGAATTTAGGGTTACTGGCTCTATATTGAGATTTGCTGGTTTTCTTGCAGTATATGCAACAGATGATCCAAACGGAGAAGATGGACAAACTTCTCTGCCAGATATTAAAGAGGGTAGTGCCCTAATCTTAAAGGATTTACAAAGTATGCAACACTTTACACAACCACCACCACGATATTCTGAGGCAACCCTTGTAAAAACTCTTGAGGAAAAGGGAATCGGAAGACCCAGCACGTATGCAACGATACTGTCAACAATTCAGGACAGGAAATATACAACCAAAGACGATGGTAGATTTAGACCTACCGAATTGGGAGTGCTCGTTAATGACCTCCTTGTTGAAAAATTCCCAGATCTCATGGACTATCAGTTTACTGCAAACATGGAGGAGGAACTTGACGATATTGAAAGCGCTAAACTTGACTGGATAAAGGTAATAAGGGAATTCTATGAGCCCTTTAGTCTGACACTCAAACAGGCTGAGGATGACAGGGAGAAGATAAAACCTGAAGACATCCCTACAGATGAGGTATGTGATAAATGCGGAAGTCCTATGGTCATAAGATGGGGTAGACATGGTAGATTTTATGCCTGTAGCAGCTATCCACAGTGTAAAAATACCCGTCCCCTTGAGTCAGAACAGCAGGAAAACCTGCAGACAGATGAGGTCTGTGATAAGTGTGGCAATCCAATGATAATAAAGAATGGTAGATACGGAAGATTTCTTGCCTGCTCAAATTATCCAAAATGTAAAAATGCAAAACCCCTGACAACAGGGTTAAAATGTCCAGTGGATAACGGCGATATAATTCAAAGAAACACAAAAAAGGGCAAGGTATTTTGGAGTTGTAGCAATTACCCCAATTGCAAATTTGCGACATGGGATAGACCTATTAATGAGACATGTCCATCCTGTGGCTCTTCTGTATTGTTTGAAAAGTCAACAAAAGGTGGCGGTAAGATAAGGTATTGTCAAAAGGATGGATGTAGTTTTAAAGAAGGCTTATAGTTTGTGGAAACTGAAGAGATAATTGTATGCACGAGCAAAGAGGCTATTAGTAGGGCCTTAGCACGTTACAAAAATATCATCATCTGCGGTATTCAGGGGGTAGGCAAACTTACCAATACCATCAAGGCAGTTAAAGACTGGCGTTATGTGTGTCTCATTGAAAACACCTTCGACTTTGATGGAAAGACAAAGGCAAAGGGCTACGATAAATACATAAACTACCTTCTATCATTGAAAGGTGACCTTGTGATTGTGGACTCTCTGATGTCCGAGCAAGGAAGGGAATTTTCAGAGAGCAAGGAAGACAGGATACTCCTCGTTGATGGCGTGTTCGGGAGGAAGGAGGATGAAATAAAAGCCATATCCTCCTTCTTTGAAAATTACGATGTCCGGGTAATCCTTATTGACCGATGTATAAGGTATCTTGAGGACTACCTTGAGAGCTTTGAGATAGTATTAGAACTCACCCACGATGGAGCAGTGATACTACCAATTAACAGTGCCCTTGAGATCTGTAAGGTGCTAAATAAATCATTGTCTCCCTAAGTTCTTCTTTATCTTTGCCCATTCATCCTTTAAGGTAACGGTTCTGTTGAACACAGGGGCAAGATCCTTTGAATCAACCGTATCAACACAAAAGTATCCTAACCTCTCAAATTGAAAACGACTACCAGGTTTTGCGTTTCTTAGAGAAGGCTCGAGCCTTGCGTCTTTTATTGTTACAAGCGAGTCCTTATTTATGTGGTCGGTAAAGTCTTTACCATCCTCCGCATCCTCAGGATTAGGTTTAGTAAAGAGGGTATCGTATAACCTCACCTCCGCCTCAAATGATTCTCTTGCAGAAACCCAGTGAAGTGTAGCCTTTACCCGTCTTTTGTCAGGGGCATCACCTCCTCTTGTCAAAGGATCATATGTGCAATGGATCTCTTTTATCTTGTCATCTGAATCCTTTACCACATCTACACACTTTACAAAATATGCATACCTCAACCTTACTTCTCTGCCCGGTGCAAGCCTATAAAAGTCCTTTACTGGGAACTCCATAAAGTCATCTTGTTCTATGAAGATCTCCCTGCCAAACGGTATTTGTCTTGTCCCTGCAGATGGGTCTTCGGGATTGTTGATTGCGGTAAGATATTCAACCTTATCATCGGGGTAGTTTAGGATTACCACCTTTAGTGGTCTCAAGACAGCCATCACACGGGGTGCTATTTTATTGAGATGCTCCCTTACGCAAAACTCAAGTAGAGCCATATCTACGAGGCTCTCCTTCTTACCCACACCTATCCTCTCGCAAAAGTTTCTTATAGACTCTGGGGTATACCCTCTTCTCCTCATTCCAGCGATGGTTGGCATCCGAGGGTCATCCCAGCCACTTACAAAGCCTTCTTGCACTAATCTCAGCAGTTTCCTCTTGCTCAAGACTGTGTGACTTAGATTTAACCTTGCAAACTCGTATTGTCTGGGATGGTATATCTCAAGGTTGTCTAAATACCAATCATACAGAGGTCTGTGGTCTTCGTATTCAATGGTGCATATAGAATGCGTAACCCCTTCTATGGAATCGCTTTGACCAGAT
>JBDNDH010000212.1:0-3782 GCA_046719235.1 Thermodesulfovibrionales bacterium | reverse complement strand
AGATAAGGCAATCATAAAGTATAACATCATAGACGCTATTACTATCACATGTAACAGGATGGGTATAAAGGTAATCGCTGAAGGTGTAGAACAGAAAGAGGAATTTGATACCCTTGCATCAATGAACATTGATCTGTTTCAAGGCTACTATCTCTGCAAACCCCAACCGGCATTAAAAGATATCACCATAAATCACGAATTACATCAAAAAAGTTATTTCTCTGTCAATATTAACAGGCAGATAAACGCAGATGAGAAGTTTATCGGAGATATAGCCATGAAGATTGAAGGACTGCCATCGGATACCCCTGTGAAGAACGTAGTAAATCTCTTGATAGATAATCCAGATTTAAGATGTCAACCGGTAGTTGATGGCGATACGATCTCTGGGATGATATACAGGAGCAGGTTTATTGAGACACAGGTTGTTGGAAAGTGTGGTTATGGGATGCACCTCAATTATCATAAAAAGATAAAACAGATCATGGAGACTCACTTCACCATAGTTGAATACAATGAAACACTTGAGGATGTGTCGCAAAAGATCCAAAAAAGGAATCATGAACATCTCTATGATGAGATTGCGGTGACAAAAAATGGAAAGTATTTCGGGATTGTCCCTATAAGTACTTTGCTTGATGCCATAACACAGAAGAGTCTTGTTTTGGCAAAGAGTTCAAATCCATTAACTGGTCTACCTGGTAATGAGGCTATTCAGAGGGAAATAGAGAAAAGGATTGCAAAGAATATGCACTTTGATGTCGCATACTTTGACCTAAATAATTTTAAGCCATTCAATGATTACTATGGATTTGCAATGGGGGATCATGTCATAAGGTCCCTTGCCCAGATAATAACAGATACTGTTAAGGAATTCAATTCTGATGACATCTTCATTGGGCACATTGGCGGTGATGACTTTATCTTGATTTCGCATCCGAGTATCTCAATAAATATTTGTAAAAAAATTGTTGAGAGGTTTGAGCAGAGACAGATAGAATTCCATGGTGAAGATGACTATAGGGCAGGGTGTTATACCGCTAAGAATAGAAAGGGTGAGGTTGAGACCTTCAGGCTTTTATCATTGTCTATTGGTATCATAAGCACAGAGGTATATAAGATTGATTCATTTGGTCATCTTGCGTCCATTGCTTCAGAGGTAAAAAAGGCTGCAAAGAAACAATCAAACCTCTTTGGAAGGTCGTCGATATTCAGAGATAGGAGACTGATGGGCTAAGTTGACTTTTCTCTGGGGTGTTGCGACTTCAGCATTTCAATTAGAGGGTTCGCCTCACGCAGACTGGTCTTCATGGGACGATCTGTTATGTGTAAGACCTGACATAACGAATCACTACAATTGTTATAAGGACGACCTCCAGTTATTGAATGATCTCGGTGTGAATGCCTATCGCTTTTCGGTAGAATGGAGCAGGATACAGCCGAGGGAAAACACATGGGATAACTCATCTCTTGAACACTATAAAGACATAGTCTCCATCCTTGTCGATAATAATATCACACCAATGCTCACGATCCACCACTTCACACATCCACTTTGGTTTATAAAAAAATATCCATGGCATGAGGACTCATCAATCGAGAGGTTTCTAATCTTTACCGAAAGGGTAGTAAAGACGCTTAACAATGTGAAATACTGGATTACCTTCAATGAACCATACGTATTATTCCTTGGTGGTTATATTGAAGGCTGTATGCCTCCTGGGATAAAGGATGTCAGGCTTGCAGTAAAGGCATTGCGAAATATCCTTGTATGTCATAGTAAGGCGTATGAAATTATACACAGTTACATCTCTGATGCCAATGTTAGTGTAGCACACAACATGGCAGCATTTACGCCTTGGCACAGATACAATCCCTTAGATAAGCTTTTGTCCAATCTCGCAAAGAGATTCTACAACAACTCCCTGATTGATGCCTTCAAGACAGGTATCCTCAGAATAAAATTTCCCTTTAGCAATGAGATAATCCAAGAGGTGCCTGTCAAAGATAAGCTGGATTTCTTTGGGCTTAACTATTATACAAGGATGCATCTGAGGTTCAATCCTTTCAAAAGGATGTGTGTGGAGATAAGACATAGAGACATAGAAGGACTTGGGTTAACTGATTTAGGTTGGGAGATTCACCCAAAGGGGCTCGAAAAGGTAATAAGATCTGCCTCCACAATAGGTGTTCCTATTATAATTACTGAAAACGGTATTGCTACAAAAAGCAGTCAGAAAAAGATTATTTACATGAAGAGGCATCTTGATGTAGTAGAGAGATGCATCAAAAAAGGTTACGATATTAGGGGCTATTTCTATTGGTCTCTAATTGACAACTATGAGTGGCTTCAAGGGCTTGATGCGAGGTTTGGTCTTTACACCGTAGATTTCAAGACCTTGAAGAGACAACCTACGAGTGCGGCAAAGTATTATTCTTATCTCATCTCATCGAGGAGGTTGTCATAGTCTATCTTGCTACCTTCCAAACGGTGCCCTCTTTTTTGTCCTCAAGTATGATACCAGTCTTTTCAAGTTCGTCCCTTATCTCGTCTGCCCTTTTATAGTCCTTTTGTTTCCTTGCGGTATTCCTCTCCTCAATCTTTTTTGTAATCTCATCAATGCTTATCGTAATACCTTTTGTCCCTAAAAGTGCCAATTGCCACTGTTTTGGGGTTTTGTTAAATATGTTTAAAACTCCTGAAAATATTGCAATCAAATCCTTTGCCCTTGTAAGAACAGACACTGCCTCCTCAAGAGCTGGTAGTGAATCTATGTATCTGTTTACTGTTCTTAAGAAATCAAATACTACTCCCAGCGCAAGTGCTGTGTTAAAGTCATCATCCATGGCATTGTAAAAATTGCCCAATGTCTCTTCCATCTCTTCTTTGATATTGACTACTTCGTTTCTCTCTCTCTTTTTCTTACCAGCGCCATATTTGAGATAGTCATCAATCCTTTCTAAGGATGTATAAAACCTGTCAAGTAGCGATTCAGACTCCTTGAGTTGTTCCTCTGAAAATTCCAGCGGACTTCTATAATGACTTGATAACAGAAAACATCTTACTATCTCTGCATCGTATTTCTGCAATATCTCCCTTATTGTAAAAAAGTTGCCGAGAGATTTTGACATCTTTTCTTTATCAATAGTGATAAAACCGTTGTGTATCCAATATTTCGCAAATTCCTTGCCTGTAAAAGCCTCTGATTGAGCTATCTCATTTTCATGGTGTGGAAATATTAGGTCAGCCCCACCACCGTGTATGTCGAGGGTTTCACCAATATGTTTGATGCTCATAGCAGTGCATTCAATATGCCATCCTGGCCTTCCTTTACCCCATGGGCTCTGCCACCATGGTTCACCTTCCTTTGATGCCTTCCAAAGCGCAAAGTCCATTGGGCTCTTCTTCCTTTCGTTGATATCCACCCTTGCGCCAGCCATGAGTTCATCTAATGTCTTTTTTGAGAGTTTGCCGTAGTCTTTAAATTTAGAGACCTCAAAATAAACACTCTCGCCTTCGCCTTCTTTGACAGTATATGCATATCCTTTTGTGATGAGCGTCTGAATGATGTGTATCATCTCATCTATGTGTTCAGTAGCCTTTGGCTCAATATCAGCCCTTAAGACACCGAGTTTATCCATATCTGTATAAAACTCATCGGTGAATCGCTCTGATACATTATTCCAACTGACCCCCATCTCATTTGCCCTTTTTATGATCTTATCGTCAATATCTGTAAAGTTTCTGACAAATTTGACATTATAGCCACGATGCCTGAGGT
>JBDNDH010000211.1:0-3787 GCA_046719235.1 Thermodesulfovibrionales bacterium | reverse complement strand
TCCACCTTTTTACATGGTGATGGAGCCATGACATGCAACCTGACCTTCACTACCCCCGTCGAGCCCAATCGCCCCCGATTTGAAAGAACTATATTTATTGTAACACATCTATGACATTTGTGCTAAGGTCAAATGGTGTTGAATTTGGTTATGGTTGCTATGTTGAGTTGTTTTTGATTGTATTAGCAGTATCTACTAAAATTTAAATGGTTGTAAAGGGTATGATATAATATCCGCAAAGGTTATTATTCACCTGTAGATCATAGTGCCAAAGGATTTGATAACCTTTCTTTTCAAGTCAAAAAATAAATCAAGAGGTCAAAACCTTAGGAGGCAATGTGCGATTTGTAGTATGTATTAAGCAGGTTCCAGATACCGCTGAGGTCAGGATTAATCCTGAGACAAACACGCTCATCAGGGATGGCGTGCCAAGCATTATCAATCCCTATGATTTACATGCCATAGAGGCAGGTCTTGCAATGAGGGAAAAGATTGGCGGAAAGGTAACGGTGATTACCATGGGTCCACCGCAGGCAGAAACCGCCTTAAGAGATGCCTTGTCTTTAGGGGTAGATGATGCAGTCTTGCTCACAGACAGGGCATTTGCAGGCTCTGATACTTGGGCTACCTCTTTCACTCTCTACAAGGCAATTTCTAAAATCGGCTATGATGTAATTGTTTGTGGCAAACAGGCGATAGACGGAGACACCGCTCAGGTGGGTCCAGCATTAGCAGAGTTTTTGAACATCCCACATATCGCATATGTAAACGCTATCAAGGAACTAACCGAATCTTCAATAACAGTTCATAGGATGATGGACGACGGATACGATGTGGTTCAATCCACTATACCAGTGCTACTAACTGTTGTAAAGGAACTAAATGAGCCAAGATTACCATCGCTAAAAGGTAAAATGAATGCAAAAAAGGCTGTGATAAACAAACTTACCCGAGAGATGATTGAGGCAGATGACAATGACGTAGGATTAAAAGGCTCACCTACTATGGTTAAAAACATCTTTGCCCCCTCCTCAAATAAGGATAGGAAGATGCTGGAAGGCACCCCAGAAGAGCAGGTCAATGCATTACTTGAAGAATTGAGGAGGTTAAAATGCGTATAGTTATAGATATTGATAAATGTATTGGTTGTGGTGTCTGTATAGATAGTTGCCCGTATAATGCTATTTTTATCCCCGACGATAAGGCTGTTATAAATGAAAACTGCCAGTTATGTAAGGCTTGTCTTGAGGTATGTCCTGAGATGGCAATATATGTAGAGACAGACACCTCTGTTGACTCGCAAAAGGTAGACATACGGGTTTATAAGGGGGTGTGGGTCTTTGCAGAACAAAGGGATGGTTTTGTTGCATCTGTTAGTTATGAATTGCTTGGAGAGGGGAGGAAACTCGCCCAAGAACTAAACACAGAACTCACAGCAGTCTTGTTAGGTTCTTCAGAGTCAGAGGCTGTGGAGCTGATAAGATGGGGGGCAGATAAGGTAATTTGGTGTGACGATCCAATATTCTCCACATTCAATGATGAACCATACAGTCAACAATTCGCAAAATTAATTGAGCAATATAAACCAGCAGTTGTTTTGTGTGGTGCAACACCAATAGGCCGCTCATTCATACCAAGGGTGGCAGCGAGGCTGAGGACTGGACTTACTGCAGATTGCACAGCACTTCAAATAGACAAGGATACAGGTCATCTCATACAGATAAGACCTGCCTTTGGTGGCAATATCATGGCATCGATACTCTGTCCAAACCACAGACCACAGATGGCAACGGTGAGACCACGAGTGATGAAGAGGGGTGTTTATGATAATGATCGCAAGGGAGAGATTATAAAGGTTGCAGCGCAGGGACTGTCTTCACGCACAAAGGTTATCAGCAGTCATAAGGAGCCGTCACACTGTAAGGTTAACCTCCAAGAGGCAGAGATTATAGTATCTGGTGGTAGAGGGCTTGGCAATCCTAAGGGATTTGAGATTATTGAAGAGTTAGCGGGCTTATTGGGTGGTTCAGTGGGGGCATCAAGGGCTGCAGTAGATGAAGGGTGGATAAAGTATAGTCATCAGGTCGGACAGACTGGTAAAACCGTGTGTCCCAAGATATACATAGCATGTGGCATATCAGGTGCAGTGCAACACCTTGTTGGCATGTCGTCTTCAGATATAATCATTGCAATAAATAAGAATCCTGAGGCACCAATCTTTAATGTGGCAAATTACGGAATTGTTGGTGACCTTTATGAGATAATCCCTCTTTTGATCAAAAAGATAAAGGAGTGTAAATGACTAAAAACCACATAGTCTTTGTCTTTCCGGGACAGGGTTCCCAATCTGTGGGTATGGGAAAGGGATTTTATGATACCTATAAGATAGCCCGAGATGTATTTCATGAGGCAAGTGAGGCACTTGGTTACGATGTTGCTAAGGTATGTTTTGAAGGTCCAAAGGATGAATTAGACAAAACCACGATCACTCAACCCAGTATCTTGACGGTGTCTTTTGCAATGTTTAAGTGTCTCGAGCAGGAAGGTCTTCTACCAAACATCGTAGCTGGTCATAGTCTTGGAGAGTATTCAGCCCTTACGTGCTCGGAAAGTATAAGTTTTTCAGATGCAGTCAAGATTACATCCATAAGAGGTGCCCTAATGCAGACGGCAGTACCCATTGGCGTTGGTACCATGTCAGCAATCTTAGGGTTACAGAGGGATAAGATAGATAGCCTCTGTGCATCTGCAAGCGGTTATGTGGCCCCTGCGAATTATAATTGCCCAGGGCAAGTAGTTATCGCAGGAGAAAAGGATGCGGTGATTGAGGTCTCAAAGAGGGCTGTTGCAGAAGGGGCACATAGGGCTGTGCCACTGGCTGTGAGTGTCCCTTCTCATTGTCTTATGATGAAGGAGATGGCAGAGGAATTTGAACAGCGGCTAAAAGACATAGAAATAAAGACCCCAAGGTTTGATTTTGTAAATAACGCAGATGCAATGTATCTGAGAGATCCAGAGGAGATCAGAGAATCTCTTGTAAGACAGTTGTACTGTCCTGTGCTGTGGGAGGATTCAATCAATCTGATATCAGAAAGGGCAAATATTTTTTTTGAGGTTGGACCAGGCAAGGTTCTTTCTGGCCTTATAAAGAGAACCATCAAAGACTGCAAGGTTTTCAGTATAGAAAATCCAGAGGGCTTAAAAGGTCTTTTGAATGAATTAAATCGCAATCCAAGAGAGATTTAGTCTAAAAGAGTGAGATTAAATCATAGATGGCGATCGTGAAGTCAATTGTCCCAGTAAGGTAATCCAAAAAAATATAAATAGCCAACTCATTATCCCATTGCCCTTTATTGGGATGAACCGTTTTTTTTGTCTATTATGATGATCTCCTGCGGTGGTATGATTTTGTCTTGCCTCTTTAAGATAGAACAAAAAGATCGTTTGAAATAGGGAAGGGGTTTAAATCCCTTGGGGAAAAGATTAAATGCTCTATTTGCTTCTAAACCTCCTTTTTCTGCCAAGTAACAGTTTCTTAACTCCTTTTTTTAAATAACCCTTTGAGCATAATCTGTTACACTTGGTTTTTAATTAAACAATGTCAGATTTATACCATATGGGTTGCCTATTTCTTTAGGCAGATCTGGGGTAAATATTAATTTAGACCTTTATGATGGATAAGGTGGCAGAGGGTTGCGCCTTTAAGACTATGTCATAAAAATTTCAAGATCGTATGATAGACTTTTTTTAAAAAAACTGTATCATCGTATTAAGAGTCTTGGGTAAA
>JBDNDH010000210.1:0-3813 GCA_046719235.1 Thermodesulfovibrionales bacterium | reverse complement strand
GTTGGGATCCCCATGGGTCTGATAAACTATGCGTAAGGTTAAGAAATGATAACTTTATGAAAGTTCTGGTTGTGGGGTCTTATCACCGTAAAGACTTGGAGGGTTTATCTCATTAATGATATGTGGCAATTTCTTATGTAGTCTTTTTTGAACCATGCTGATTGATAGATTTATGTCTTCTGTTATGTGTCCATCCTCATCATGCTCATCGCTGTCTGTAACAACAACATATCTACCATCTCCTGGCACAGCAAATGGTGAAACCCCATCTTCTGTAAGTAGATGTCTCTTGTAATCTTTCAAATCCTTTGCGGCATCCCCCCTGATTCTGTAGTCCTTATACACGAGCCTGCTTAAATCAAAACTATCATATGTCCATTGAGAGTCTGCGAGATATTGATCAGTAAGGATAATGACAGGTATTTGATACTTTTCTGCAAGGTCAAATGCCTTATTGGTCAAAAAGAAGCACTCCTCTGGATTACCTGGGGCAAATATCACCCTCGGAAACTCCCCATGTGCCGCATACAGGGCAAACAAAAGGTCTGCTTGGGCTGTCTTTGTAGGCAGACCGGTGGCAGGTCCTGGTCTTTGGGCTATTGCTATAACTACCGGGGTTTCTGTAATCGCTGCAAGAGAAAGCCCTTCAACCATTAGGGCAAAGCCACCACCTGACGTACCTGTCATTGCCCTTACACCAGCAAAGGATGCACCCAATGCCATGTTGATTGCAGCTATCTCGTCTTCAGCCTGCTCTACGATAATGCCATAATCCTTTGCCTTACTTGCCACATACAGCATTATACTCGTTCCAGGTGTCATTGGATATGCAGAATAAAACTTGAGCCCAGAGGCAACCGCACCAAAACCTATGGCATCATTGCCTGCTATAAGCATCTTAGAACTTGTGACCTCCGTTGGGGCAAAGTTACACCTTAGGCAATTCTTTACTGCATAGTCATATCCTGCTATTGCTGAGTCTAAATTTGATTTTATAACTGTATCGCCCTTCTTTTTGAATGTATCTTTTAGTATGCCTAACAGTATCTCTATGTCTATTCCAAGCATACCTAAGACTGCCCCTGTTGCAACAGTATTAGCCATTATCTTATTACCGCCATGCTTGATAGCCAGATCTACAAACGGGACATCAAGGTATCTATTGCCTTCGTATCTTTCTTTGATAGATTGTGAATCAAATATTATCTGACCATATTCGGTTAAGGACTGCTCATACCTTATGATACTCTCTTTATCAAGGGCAACCACTATATCAACCTTATCTCTGCTACACGATATCGTCTTATCGGCCAACCTAATCTGATAAAAGTTGTGTCCACCCCTTATCCGCGATTCGTAATCTTGGTGCGAAAAGACATGATATCCCGACTTAGCAAATACAACAGCAAGGGTATCACCTATAGTCTGTATGCCCTGTCCAGCCTCACCACCTATCTTGATTGTATAGTCCATAACTGGTCATAAGTATAATGAAACATAGAGACAATAATCAAGCAAATCCCTTTTCTAAAATTTCGGCTATGAAAAACGGGCTAAAATATACAAATCTAAAGAAGGATTTTTTTATATCTCATCAGAGAATAGAGAAGATGACATAATTTTTTAGTAACCGATGTTAGGAGACAGTGGATAAAACGCCCGAACCTTTAGATACATCTCGTTTAGCTCTTTATCAAGATCAGAATCCCACACTATACCACATCCAGCAAAATATGATAACCCCTTACCCATACCATATGCCGTCCTTATCAACACTGATAGTGTGAAATCTCCCTCTGGCATCAAAAAACCAGCACAACCGCAGTAATAACCCCTTGCATGAGGCTCAAGCCCATCTATCACCTCTACTGCCTTTATCTTGGGGGCACCAGTTACCGATGCAGGGGGGAATGTGCCGAGCAAAATCTTGGTAATGTCCAGTTTAGATATCCCCACAACCTTAGAGTGCATCTGATAAAGCGTCCTATATCTGGTTATACGAAATAGTTCCGTTACAGATACGCTTCCTGTATCTGAAACCCTGCCAATGTCATTACGCATCATGTCTGTAATCATAAGGTTTTCTGCCCTATCCTTATGACTTGCCATTAGGGTCTTTCTATCAAGGGATGTCCCCTTTATCGGCATACTACTCAATAGATTGCCCCTTTTGTGGAGGAATAGCTCCATTGAACCAGACATTAATATAAAATCTTCATGCCTTAAATAAAAAAAGTAAGGCACAGGTTGTCTTTTAAAGAAATCAATTGCAAGTGAGGGGATGTCTTTATCTATATCAAAGTCAAACCTATTTGTTAGATTTACCTGATACACTATACCCTTTGAGATGTTTTCCTTGATTGAGGTTATAGCACTTTTGTAATTTATATCAGATATCACTGCACCTTTATAATGTATCTCATAGGGCTTAGGGGTAAATCTCAAACTACTTATCCCCCTTATCTCCACTGTGATTAACTTAGGATAGCCCGATTCCTTTATCTTGATCCCTGTTGTAGATCTTGACAGATCGTAAGATACAACCAAAAAGATTGGATTTTTTGATGTAGATATCTCTTCTATAGAGTTTAATTGTCTGATATCACCAACCTCTGCCCTTAGGATACCCCTCTTGCCAACCCAACTACCAGAAAAAATAAGATCAGTCAAGAGGGCTATTCTCCTTTATCAACAATGCATTGAGATGATTACAGACATCACTATCTATATCAAAGATTAAATCATCTAATCTAATCACTGGCACGACCCCGATGATACTGTTTGTTATGAAGATACCATCGGATTCCTTGAGGTCTTTTCGTGACAGAGGTCTAAATAGGATCTCTTTGTAGGCATCAAAGACAGTTAGACAGGTGCCTATCAGTAGTCCGCTATCTCTTAAAGGGGAATACAAACGAGACCCTTTTAATATAATGATATTTGATGATGAACACTCTGTAATCATTCCCTTCTCATTTAGCACCACCGCATCGTAGAAACCCCTTTGTACAGCATCCCTTTTTACAAGGATGTTGAATGTGTAATTCATCGTCTTATGATATACAACGGGGTCTTTGCTGTGCCTACTGTATGGGGAATAGCTTAAGGTTACTGATGATGGCACAGTAGGCATATCTCTGATTACTACCTTATAATCATAGCCCTTTGACTCTTTGTAGTATATTCCACTACCCTTTGATAAAAGGCAATATTTGACAATCTTCTCACCTTTATCTCCTACCTTTAGTCTGTCTCCCATCTCACATAAGACTTGGTCGATAAACTCATCATATTTAGGACATGGGATTGAAAAGAAATCGGCAGATGACTTAAGCCTGTTGAAATGAATCCTTGTCTTGTTGGTGATACCTCTCCAATGCATAGTCTCAAATAATCCTTCTCCAAAAAGTAGTGTCCTATTTTCCTGCGTAACCATATCCTATATGGGTGTATTTTAATGGATTGTTATCCCTTATATCATCCTTGTTTTGTAAAACGAGTGTATTAATCGAAAACCCCTGAGCAGTTAGATTACTTTGAGTTTTAGTTTGTTATTGTCTATTATATACAATCATGAAAGGGCAGAAATCATGAAAGGCATTAGACAATCGGCACTTGTTTTATTAATTTTCATACTGTTCCCTTCCCTTGCCTTATCCTCAGATGATGTCTCCTTAAAGAAGGTAAAACTCGCTATACAATGGCTACCTCAAGGGCAGTTTGCTGGTTACTTCGTGGGGGTTGATAAGGGATATTATAAAAAATATGGGATTGATCTTGAGATTATAAGCGGTGGACCAGACACATCACCTG
>JBDNDH010000021.1:0-10809 GCA_046719235.1 Thermodesulfovibrionales bacterium | reverse complement strand
CGGTCGCCGGGGGTAGACCCGAAACCGCTTGAGCTACCCATGGGCAGGGTGAAGCGCGCGTAACAGCGCGTGGAGGACACTCAATAACATATTACAGGACCATGTATCACAAGATACTGTAATAGTAGTCCCAAACCCAGAGAACCTTTTTGTGATCCTGAGGTTTTACCTTCTAAACCTTCCACAGGACAGCTATAACATCTCTATGGGGTATCCAATACACAGAACCCCAATATTCACCTTCTTTGATAATCTCATGGAGGTCATCACAAGCAGGCAAGAGGATGATAAGGTCTACATCCCATCTTACCTGAAATTCGCCATGCATCCATACACAAAAAATGTCCTTTTTAACGGTAGCGCAGAGCCAACAAGGGTCTTGTTTCACAGCATACAGGAAATGCTGAATGCGAGAGGGCAACTCTTTATGACTGTAACAGAGATAGAGAATATAGTCAAAGATACAGATAAAACAGGACCTTTGCATTCATATCTCAGAGACATTCATAACAATACAATCAGGATGTTTGAGAAGTTTGAAAATATTGGGGACTTTGCCAAAAACTGCAGGGATATCTTGGAATTTATATACAACAAGACAACTGCCCATTATCACCCACTGTTCTATCCCTTTATCGAGAGTTTTATACAATCCATGGACAGATTATCCAACTCCCTAATCAAAGATCTAAGATTTGAGACCTTGAGGGGATACTTCTCATTCTTTAAAAAATACATAAAGACATGTAGGCATCCTTTTCAAGGCACCCCAATCAAGGGATTGCAGGTATTGGGACTCCTTGAGACAAGAAATATAAGGTTTAAAAGGGTTGTTATCATGGATGCAGATGAGGACACACTCTTTGGCTCATCGGTAAATGACTCTTTCATCCCCGAGCGTGTCAGGAGAACCCTCGGACTCTCAACAAAAAAGGACAGGGACGGTGTGGTATCATACTACCTTTACAATCTCATTAGGGGTGCTGAGGAGGCACATATTCTCTACTTAGACACAGACAAGACCGAACCCTCAAGGATAGTCCAAAGACTCCTATGGGAACATGAAAAGGCTAAAGGATCCCTAAACACAGAGGGCATCTTAAGGGATTTTCAATATACCGTAAGCCTCAATAACAAAAAACCAGAACCAATACAAAAAGATGACGCCATATGTGAATACCTAAAACAATTCACCTTTAGTACCACAAACCTTGATGTGTATCTTAAGTGTCCGATAATGTTTTACTACCAGTACGTCTTGGGATTATATGAAGAAAAGGAGATATCCCCAGAGATTGACAGGCAGGTAATTGGCCAGATAGTTCATCAGTGCCTCCATATGTTTTTTAAGGACCTAATAAATAAGGAATTGGATGAAAAATCCCTATGTGAACAGAGGATGAGAGATATATTTAACAGGGTCTTTGGGGATTACTACAAAGGTGACATATCGGGTAGTTTATCTCTTATGAAAAGACAGGTAGAGCAGAGGGTCATTGATACGATTAAGATCTACTACAAAGGTCTAATCTCTCAAAAGATAACCTTCCTCAACACAGAGGTAAAACTGGATATGAATCTTAATGGCTTTAGGATCACTGGAAAGATAGACGCCATTCAGAAGAGGGGTGGTAGGATCTATATCGTTGACTACAAGACATCATCAAACCCAAACCCGCTATTGATCAATTTTGACAAGATTGATATCAACAAAAGGGATACATGGTCAAGATACATCGGTAGTCTCCAATTGCCCTTATATATCATGCTATTTATGGCAAACAACAATGCGTATAAGATATCTGATATCAATGCCATGTTTGTTATGCTTGGCATGAATACCCTTGACAGTGACAGCATAGAGGCAATACTTATCAATGAAGAGGTGGATAAAAAAATAGACCTTATTACAAGCATAGTTAAGGGTCTTTTAGATGAGATCACAAACAAATCCATACCTTTTAACCCGCCAATCAATTTCAAGGATTCCTGTCAATTCTGTCTCTATACAACCCTTTGTGGCACACAATGGGCATTAAAAGACCGTTTCGTGTAAAATAAAATCAAAAAACTAAGGAGGAAGGATTGTAATGGGGTTAAATATCGTTGAGAAGATTTTTTCTTCCCATCTTATAAAGGGGCAGACAAAGAGAGGCTCTCCAATATCCCTTAAGGTCGATCAGGTTTACACACAAGATGCCACTGGGACAATGGCGTGGCTTGAATTTGAGGCGATAGGTCTGGACAAGGTCAAGGTGCCTCTTGCTGTATCATACGTTGACCACAACATGCAACAGAGTGATTTTATGAATGCAGACGACCATCTTTTCCTTCAGACTGCAGCACAACGCTTTGGTGCATACTTTTCAAAACCTGGCAATGGCATATGTCATCAGGTGCATCTTGAAAACTTCGCAAGGCCAGGGCTCATAGCCTTAGGGACAGACAGCCATACACCTACACAGGGAGGAATCGGCATGATTGCAATCGGTGTTGGTGGATTGGAGGCTGCAACGGTTATGGCTGGATTACCTCTTGAGATAAACATGCCAAAGGTAGTAAGGGTGAATCTCATGGGCAGACTTAAGAGACCCTACGTTACCGCTATGGATGTAATACTTACTATCCTAAAACTCCTCACCGTCAAGGGAGGGGTCGGTAAGATTCTTGAATACGGCGGTGAAGGGGTGAAGGACCTATCAGTTCCAGAAAGGGCAACAATTACAAACATGGGTGCCGAGTTGGGTGCAACCACCTCCATCTTCCCAAGTGATGAGAGGACGTTGTTGTTCCTAAGGGCACAAAATAGGGAAAAAGACTGGATAGAATTAAAGGCAGACAAGGATGCAGAATACGATGAACACATAGAGATAGACCTATCAAACATAGAACCCATGATTGCATGCCCTCATAGCCCAGACAATGTCAGACCTATCAGGGAACTGGAAGGTTTAAGGGTCAATCAGGTCTGTATAGGCAGTTGCACAAATTCATCCTACGAGGCATTAAAGACCGTTGCCCTCATCCTAAGAGACAATAAGGTTCATGAGGATGTAAATCTCATGATAAATCCGGGCTCAAGACAGGTCTTTGAGATGATATCAAAGGAGGGTTTGATTACACCTATTATTGAGTCTGGGGCAAGGCTTTTGGAGGTATCCTGCGGTCCTTGTATCGGTATGGGTTCTGCGCCAGGCTCAGGTCAGGTATCTGTAAGGTCATACAACAGAAACTTCAAGGGTCGCTCAGGCACAAAGGATGCAAATATCTATCTAACAAATCCCATTGCTTGTGTGATCTTTGCAATAAAGGGCATGATCACCGACATCTTCAGCTCTGATATAGATATCCCCATGGTCTCACCACCTGAAAGATATTATTCAAAAAATGCCCTACTTATCCCTCCATCCATAGACAAGGATGTAAAGATTATAAAAGGACCAAACATAAAGGATGTACCTATCAAGAGACCCTTAGAGGACACTATTGAGGCAGAGGTCATACTCAAGACCGGAGATAACATCACAACAGACGATATAATGCCAGCAGGCTCAAAGATACTTCCTCTGAGGTCAAACATACCAGCGATATCGGAGTTTGTATTCACCAACATCGACGAGACCTTTTCTAAGAGGGCTATTGAGGCAAAGGAAAGGGGAGGGATTGTGATCATAGGTGGTGAGAATTATGGGCAAGGATCTTCTCGTGAACATGCGGCAATCGCACCTATGTATCTTGGACTTCAGGCAGTCATAGCAAAATCCTTCGCAAGGATACACAGATCAAACCTCATCAACTTTGGTATCCTACCACTTGTATTTCAGGATGCTGGAGACTATGAGAAGATTAGGCAGGGAGACATGTTGAGGATTGAGAACATCTTAGAGACACTAAACAACTCTCAGGTCTTTAATGTTGAGATAATAAATCGTGGATTCTCATTTAAGGTAAATAGCAACCTCAATGAAAGGGAAAGACAACTCATCATTGCAGGGGGATTACTACCATTTACAAGAAAGGGGCATTAGCAAACCAAGGTTTTTTGAGGGATAGATAGGCTATCGTGATCTGGTATCGTGATGGCTATCTATCACCTTACATTTCAACACAGAGACTCCTTAAGCATCGCATACAGGAGTGGAAACATAATCTCGTGATGACCTGTTAGGGCGTAGTGCCTGCCACCCAACTGGGTGGGTCTCTGAAGGACATTTACTGTGGGACGATAGTGTTGGATAAAATCCATATTAGCAGTCGTAATCTCCTTTATATCAAAACCTAAATTCCTTGCAACTGTTATTGCCTTTAGAAATACCTCAGGCATGATAACCGCTGACCCGAGATTTATATATACCCCTCCATCAAGGTTTGATATTACCTCTACGAGTCTTTTAAAGTCTCTCAAACTGCCCTCCCCTATTGACCTCCCATCGGCAGATGGGTGCATATGAATGATATCAGTCCCAATAGCCACATGGACGGTTGATACAACAGACCTTTGATAACAGGTGCCAAATATGCTCAGATGTCCATATTTCAATCTTTGTGTATGGATAAACCTACCGATAGATTCACCCAATCCAAATCCATCCCTAACACCATCAATGATTGCAGTATTTATCAATTCACCTGTTTCCCTTGCCATGCCAAATGTTCCAGTGTCAATCTCCCTTGCCACATCTTCAGATGTTGCGCCTTGATATGCTATCTCAAAGTCATGGACTATACCTGCCCCGTTCGTTGCAAATGCGGTTATGATACCGCCCTCTATGAGGTCTATTATGATAGGGGACAATCCCACCTTTATCGGGTGTGCACCCATGCCCAATATAACTGGTCTTCCACGCTGTCTTGCCGTCACAATATCCTTTACGAGTGCCTTAAGGCTCTTTACAGCAATAAAATCCGGTAGGGTATCGACAAAACCCTTGAATGTTGAACCTCTTTGATATGTCTTGGCAAAGTCATCTACCGATACCTTACTTGGTCTGTCTTTAATTGAGTATGTCTTTATCTTTGTGAGGTCAACCTTAGACACCGAAAACCCTACCGTAAATGTAATCTATATTTTTGAGATAGTAGTCAAGTTTAAATATAGCCTCTATCTCCTCTGTAGTCATGTACTTTTTGACCTCGATATCAGACAACACAAGGGTCTTAAAATCAGTAGACTCCTGCCAGCTCTTCATGGCGAGTGCTTGGACAACGATATAGGCATCCTCTCGGGTCATCCCCTTTTCCGTTAGGGCAAGAAGGAGCCTCTGTGAATTAAACAGTCCAAAGGACATCTGAAGGTTTCTCTTCATATTCTCAGGATAGACATGGAGGTTTTTTATGATATCCCTTAGGCGATTCAACATGTAATCTATTAAGATACACGAATCAGGGATGATTACCCTCTCCACCGATGAATGTGATATGTCCCTTTCATGCCATAAGGCAACATTCTCAAGTGCTGCGATAGCGTTTGTCCTTATCAACCTTGCAAGACCTGATAGATTTTCACAGCCTACTGGATTACGCTTATGCGGCATTGCCGATGAACCTTTTTGTCCCGCAGTAAAAGGCTCTTCAGCCTCTCTTACCTCTGTCCTCTGTAAGTGTCTTATTTCAACGGCAATCCTCTCTATCATTGTAGCCAAAATGGCAAGTGTGGTCATAAACTCAGCGTGTCTATCTCTCTGAACAACCTGAGTGGCTATGGGTTCAGGCACAAGCCCCAATCTCTTACAGACCTTCTCCTCTATATCGGGCGGTATGTTTGAAAACGTGCCAACTGCACCGGAGAGTTTACCAACCCTGATTACCTCTCTAACCCTATTTAACCTCTCAAGGTTCCTCTTTGACTCCTCATACCAGAGGGCAAACTTTAATCCAAAGGTCATTGGTTCGGCATGAACGCCATGACTCCTCCCGATACAAGGGACCTCCTTGTATTTAAATGCCTGTTCTCTTAATACTGACATGAGTTCGTTGAGGTCGTTGATGATGATATCAATCGACTCTACCATGAGCATGCACAAAGCGGTATCTGTCACATCGGAAGATGTAAGCCCTTTATGCACAGACCTTGAGGCAGGTCCAATGTTTTCAGCTACCGATGTCAGAAAGGCAATGACATCATGTTTTACAGTCTTTTCAATCTCTTCTATCCTATTGACATCAAAGTTAGCCCTTTGCTTGATTATCTGGAGGTCGGATTGGCTGATCTCGCCGAGTTCTGCCCACACCTCACACACTGCTATCTCTACCTCAAGCCATTTACGATACTTATTTTCAAGGCTCCATATACTGCCCATCTTTGGTAAAGTGTATCTCTGTATCAAGTCAAAACCTCCGGTTTTTTTTGTTATGTAAACACCAGTTCTAACTGGTCTGATTCTTCTATCGGGAAGCTGATTGGATATTTGTTGTCAAAACATGCTGTGCAGTAATTTTCAGGGGTAGGAACAATCTTTTTGAGACCGTCTAAGGTTAGATAAGCCAGTGTATCAGCGGTGATATATTTTCTAATCTCCTCAATAAGGTGGCTTGATGCAATGAGTTCCTGCCTCGTGGGGGTATCTATCCCGTAAAAACAAGGTCCTATAGTAGGTGGCGAACATATGCGCATATGAACCTCCTTTGCCCCTCCTACCTCCCTGATCATCTTTACTATCTTTTTACTTGTAGTCCCACGAACAATAGAGTCATCCACGACCACAACCCTCTTATTTCTTAGAAGATCTCTTACTGGATTGAGTTTAATCTTTACACCAAAGTGTCTTATGCTCTGTTTGGGTTCAATAAATGTCCTACCTACATAGTGGTTTCTTATCAAGCCAAAATCAAAACGGATACCACTCTCTTCAGAGTAGCCTATCGCTGCTGGCACCCCCGAATCAGGCACTGGTATTACAATATCTGCGTCTATACCGGATTCCCGTGCCAACTGTCTGCCGAGCTCGTTTCTGATGGTATTTACACAAGTGTGCCCAAAGATATAACTGTCTGGTCGAGAAAAATAAATAAATTCAAAGACACAAAAGGACTTTTTGTTGCTCTTTGAGAATATAAAAGAGTCCATCCCCTTCTCATTAACACATACGATCTCCCCCGGCTCAATATCCCTTACATACTGCGCACCAATGAGGTCAAAGGCAGATGTCTCCGATGCAAAAACAAAGGCACCATCCACTCTTCCTAAGACAAAGGGTCTTACCCCATAGGGATCCCTCGCAGCAATAAGTTCATTCTGGCCAAGGAATAAGAGACTAAAGGCACCAGATACCTTTTGAAGTGCCTCAACAATCTTTACGACCATCTGGGATTGTTGGCTCCGTGCGATGAGATGAAGTATCACCTCTGTATCCGATGTGGACTGAAATATCGCCCCTTCTGATTCCAGTTCTCTCCTGATTGGTTCTGCATTAATTAAGTTGCCGTTATGTGCAACAGCGATTGTGCCGTTTGCATAATTTGCAATGAGTGGTTGGACATTCTTTAGGGAACTCCCTCCTGATGTTGAGTATCTGTTATGACCAATGGCTGAATATCCAGGCAACCTCATAAGCCTCTTCTCAGAAAAGATATCCGCAACCAACCCCATAGACTTTTCAAGATGAAGTTGTCCCCCATCACATGAACAGATGCCAGCACCCTCTTGACCCCTGTGCTGAAGGGCATACAGACCCAAATAGGCAAGATTAGACGCCTCTGGATGTCCATAAACCCCGAAGATGCCACATTCCTCAGAAATTTCATAAAAGGGGAAGTTAGATATCTTATGCATCTATATCAACCCCATTGTTTCCTTGACAATAGCCATAGTTTCAGAGGCAATCTTTTTTGCCTTCTTAGAACCATCAGATACTATGTCCATTAGGATGTCAGGATTTGACATGAGTTGGTGCCTCTTATCCCATATGGGCTGAAGTCTCAATATGACATTTTCAACCAGAATCTTTTTACAATCAATACAACCTATACCTGCAGACCTACAACCATGAGCCACATTATTGATTTCATCCTGTGAAGAGAAAAACCTGTGTAGCTGATAAGCTGGGCATAGATCAGGGTTTCCCTTATCGCTTCTCCTTTTTCTGGCTGGATCGGTCATCATGGTCATTATCTTCTGTCTTACGACTTCAGGCGAGTCACATAAATATATTGCATTGTTGTAACTCTTTGACATCTTTCGGCCATCAACACCAAGAACCTTTGGAAACTCTGTCAACAAAGCCTCTGGTTCAGGAAAGACATCACCATATAGGTGATTGAATCTCCTTGCAATCTCTCTTGATAACTCAAGATGTGGAACCTGATCAATACCCACAGGCACATAATTTGCCCTGTAGATGATAATATCAGCGGTCTGAAGGACAGGATAACCCAAAAAACCGTATGTATTTATATCCTTATCCTGTATCTCTTGTTGTTTCTCCTTATACGTAGGGACCCTCTCAAGCCACCCTAAGGGTGTAATCATTGAGAGAATGATGTGGAGTTCTGCATGCTCGGGCACCATTGATTGTATAAAGATAGTTGATTTATCTGGGTCTAAACCAGCAGAGATAAAATTTACCAGAAGGTCAATAGTGTTTTCCTTGATGGTTGATGGGGTGAGATATCCAGTAGTCAGGGCGTGCCAGTCTGCTACAAAATAGAAACAACTGAATCTATCTTGAATATCCACCCAGTTTTTCAGGGCACCAATCAGATTGCCTAAATGAAGTTTACCGCTGGGTTGCATACCACTCAGCACCCTCTTGTGATCCATATCCCCTCCTATATCTTAAAGCAATTCCAAGATACCAAGTATGAGTTTTACGATTGGATATACAAAATAACTCGTTAAGCCAGTGATGATAAGAATCAATACAATGATAAAGCCAAAAGGTTCAATCTTATCAAAAAAGGAAGAGTATCTATATGGCAATATCCCAGCCAACACCCTTCCTCCATCAAGCGGGGGAACAGGCAGCATATTAAATACAGCAAGGATAACATTGACAAATACACTTGTCTTTAACATTAGAGCAATTGGCTTTAGTGTCTGCTCAAATAAATCATCGGATATAAGGGTGGCAGAAGGTATAAAGATATATTTTAATAAGATCATGCTTATTGTAGCGATGATGAGGTTGCTAACTGGTCCTGCAGCTGCACATAATGCCATATCCCTTGATGGATTGGCAAAGTTTCTTGTGTTGATGGGAACAGGTTTGGCATAACCAAACACAAACTGGCCGCTTGTCATAACATAAAGTGATAGAGGGAGAATAATTGTGCCAACTATGTCTATATGAGAAAGTGGGTTGAGGGTGAGCCGTCCGAGCATCTTTGCAGTTGGGTCACCCAATTTAAAGGCGACATAACCATGAGAGAGTTCGTGGATCACAACCGCAAATAGAATTGGAACTGCTGAAATGGCAATCTGCCTTATGATGACATCAAAATCAAATTCCATCTCTTGATAAAACCTTGGCTATATCCTTTGCAAAATATGTGATTACGATGTCTGCCCCTGCCCTTTTGATAGAGGTCACCACCTCCATCATGACCCTTTCTTCATCTATCCATCCTAACCGCCCACCTGCCTTTATCATTGCATACTCACCACTTACACTATATGCAGCCACAGGGACAGAAAAATATGATTTTACATCCGAGATCACATCAAGGTAACTAAGGGCTGGTTTTACCATCACAATATCAGCACCTTCCTCAATGTCAAGTGCCACCTCTCGGAGCGCCTCCCTCCTATTATGGATATCCATCTGATAAGACCTCCTGTCTCCAAACAAAGGTGCTGAACATGCAGCCTCTCTGAAAGGTCCATAGAAGGATGATGCGTATTTGGCTGAGTATGACATTATCGGGGTATTTATAAAGCCCTCTGAGTCAAGTGCATTTCTGATAGCCCTCACTCTACCGTCCATCATATCTGAAGGGGCTATTATATCTGCACCAGCCTTTGCATATGAAAGTGCACTCATAGCAAGCAGCTGTATAGTCTTGTCGTTGTCTATGACACCGTTTGATATAATCCCACAGTGACCATGATCCGTATATTCACACAGACAGACATCGGTTATAATCAAGATGTCCTTAATCTTAGCCTTTATTTCCCTTACTGCCCTCTGAATAATACCGTCTTCACTGTATGCACCGCTGCCGAGTGGGTCTTTATGCTCAGGTATGCCAAATAATATCACACCCAAGATCCCAAGTGACCTTACAGATTCTATCTCCTCTAACAGAAGATCGATAGTTAGTTGATAACAACCGGGCATGGAGGGTATCTCCCTCTTGATACCATGCCCAGTTATTACAAATATTGGGTAAATGAGGTCTCTTTTGTTAAGAGAGGTTTCCCTGATGAGATCTCTCAATAAATCTGATGAGCGCAGTCTCTTAGGACGATGTATTGGAAACATCAACTCCTAACCGTTTGAAGAGCCACAACCACCAGAACTACAAGAAGATCCTGAGCCACAAGAAGGTATACCGCCAGTCATTATGAAACCTTCTCTCTCATCGTCTTGATAGTAGTCAAGTTCCATGCCCGCAAGCCCATAGAATATGTTTTTGTCTATAAAAACCTTAAGTCCATCTTTTTCAATAACATGGTCTGTGGCAAGGGATTTTTCTTCTATATCAAGTCCGTAAGAAGGACCACAACAACTCTCACCTGCCTTATAAATTCTTAAACCCCAGTCTGCTTTACCCTCTGCAGTCAGTATCTCTTTGGCCTTTAATGCTGCCCTTGAAGAAACAGTTAACACAATAACCTCCTAATTGTTTTTTGATGTTTTTAGGATAATTTAC
>JBDNDH010000209.1:0-3816 GCA_046719235.1 Thermodesulfovibrionales bacterium | reverse complement strand
TGCAGATAAGGGATTTATTGAAAACCTCAATACAAAAAAGGTCTATTATTCAAAACCAATACCCCCATTCATGCAAGAACTCATAGCATCAGGCGGGTTGATTGAATGGACAAAGAAAAAGTTAAAAGGAGAGGATATCAATGGGTAAGGTTTACAACATAGCAGTTATACCTGGTGATGGAACAGGTCCTGAGGTCATATCAGAAGGGATAAAGGTCCTGAATGCAACCTCAACAAGATGCGGTTTTGGGCTAAATTACACTTACTATGACTTTGGTGGAGAGCGATATCTAAGGACAGGCGAGATACTGCCAGATAGCGCAATAGATGAACTAAAAAGGCATGATGCCATATATCTTGGTGCTATAGGTCACCCAGATGTAAGACCAGGGATTCTTGAAACAGGGATATTGTTGAAGATTAGATTTGCACTGGATCAATACATTAATCTTAGACCTGTAAAACTCTATCCAAATGTTGAAACCCCTCTTAAGGACAAGACCCCAGAGGACATAGATTTTATCGTAATAAGAGAAAATACAGGTGGTATCTATACAGGACATGGTGGGGTAACAAGGGTTGGGACAAAGGACGAGATTGCCACACAGTTGATGGTATATGACAGACGGACGGTCGATAGGTGTTTGAAATATGCATTTGAGATCAAGAGAAAGAGGAATCAAAGGGATAAGAGATACGTTGATAAACCCATCACCCTTGTGCACAAGAGAAATGTTCTACTTTACTGTGGTGATTTATGGTTTAGGGCATTTGAAGAAATGGGGATTAGTGAATATCCAGAGATAAAGAGGGACTATAACCATGTAGATGCAGCAAACATGTGGTTTGTAAAAAACCCCGAGTGGTACGATGTGATAGTAACGGAAAACCTCTTTGGTGATATCATCACCGATCTCGGTGCGATGATACAAGGTGGGCTTGGCGTAGCGGCAGGTGGTAATATAAACCCAGAGGGTGTATCAATGTTTGAACCTATGGGGGGAAGTGCTCCAAAATACAGGGGTCTAAATGTCATTAATCCAATGGCTGCAATATCGGCTGCAATGATGATGCTGGATACATTGGGTGAGAATGATGCGGCACAGTGTATTGAAAAATCCATCTCAACTGTGATGCAAAAGATGAAGAGTCAGGCGGCTGGTAAGATGGGTTTTTCTACCACAGAGATAGGCGATATGGTGGCGAGTCTTATATAGATTAATACTCATAAAAAACGGGGGATTTATGCTTAAGAAAAAAAAGGCTTATAATGTGGCAGTAGTAGGTGCTACGGGTGCAGTTGGTCAAGAGATGATACTAACCCTTCAACAACGAGACTTTCCGGTGCAAACGATCAGGTTCTTTGCATCGGAGAGATCTGAGGGTAAGGAGTTAGAGTACGGAGATAAAAAGATAAAGGTTGAGAGATTGACAGAGGATTGTTTTAAGGGGATAGACATTGCCCTCTTTTCTGCAGGTGCGGAAAGGTCTAAGGTATGGGCACCTATTGCTGCTAAATCTGGTTGTGTTGTGATAGACAATTCCAGCCAGTGGAGGATGGACCCTGAGGTGCCACTTGTAGTGCCTGAGGTAAATCCTCATGACCTCAACTGGCACAAGGGTATTATTGCAAATCCAAACTGCTCAACGATACAGATGGTAGTAGTCCTTAAACCGATTCACGATGTGGCAAGGATAAAGAGGGTGGTGGTAACAACATTTCAATCAGTCTCAGGTACTGGTATGAAGGCTATGGATGAGTTAATGACCCAAACAGCAGATATGCTCAATTTTAGAGATATTAAGACCAATGTCTATCCTTACCAGATTGCCTTTAATGTATTGCCTCACATAGATAAATTCCTTGAAAATGGATATACAAAAGAAGAGATGAAGATGGTAAATGAAACAAAGAAGATAATGGGGGACAACTCCATAAGGGTAACAGCCACAACCGTCAGAGTGCCTGTGTTTAGATGTCATTCTGAATCCTTAAACATAGAGACAGAGAAAAAACTCACTGCCAATGAGACGAGGGCCATACTTGCAAAGGCAAAGGGTGTGGTTGTATATGATGCACCTGATAAAAACATCTATCCGATGCCCATCACAGTTGCAGACAAGGATGATACCTATGTGGGAAGGATTAGGGAGGATGAGTCCGTAGATAACGGTATAAACATGTGGATCGTGGCTGACAATCTCCGTAAAGGTGCAGCCCTAAATGCAGTTCAGATTGCAGAAGAGCTTATAAAATAAGGGAGGTAATATTATGGGCAGGTGTAACATCAGTGGAAAAAATTTTCTCTTCACATCAGAGTCGGTAACAGAAGGACATCCAGATAAGATAGCAGATCAGATATCCGATGCAATACTTGATGCCTTGATAGCAGATGACCCTGCCTCAAGGGTTGCCTGCGAGACCTTTTTGACCACAGGGCTTGCACTTGTGGCAGGAGAGATAACCACAAAGACCTATGTAGATATACCCAAGATTGTAAGAGGTGTAATCAAGGATATTGGTTATGACAGGGCAAAGTATGGTTTTGATGCAGAGACATGTGCAGTCATTACATCCATACATGAGCAGTCCTCAGACATTGCAATGGGTGTGGATGTAGGTGGTGCTGGGGATCAGGGCATGATGTTTGGTTATGCATGCACAGAGACCCAAGAACTCATGCCAATGCCAATAATGCTCGCCCATAAACTTTGTATGAGGCTTGCAGAGGTAAGGAAAAACAATACCTTGGATTACCTTCGTCCCGACGGCAAATCACAGGTGACAGTGCAGTATGATAATGGAAAGCCAGTAAGGGTCAAGACAGTAGTGGTCTCTTGTCAACACAGCCCTGATGTCCACCTTGATAAGATAAGAGAGGATGTGATCAACCATGTCATCAAGCCAGTGATCCCCTCAGAACTGTTAGATGAAAAGGATATCAAATACCTTATAAATCCTACAGGTAGATTCGTTATAGGAGGACCTATGGGTGATACTGGGCTTACAGGGAGGAAGATTATCGTAGATACATACGGAGGGTTTGGTAGCCATGGTGGTGGTTGTTTTTCAGGTAAAGACCCATCAAAGGTAGATAGATCTGCCTCATATATGGCGCGATACATTGCTAAGAATATAGTATCTGCAGGTCTTGCTGAGAAGTGCGAATTGCAGATTGCCTATGCAATAGGTGTAGCTGAGCCTGTATCTGTGTTTGTGGATACCTTTGGAACAGGTTTAATCAGTGATGAGAAGATAGTTGAGATAATCCAAAGGTGTTTTGATCTTACACCAAAGGGCATCATTGAAAAACTAAATCTCAGAAGACCAATATTTAGAAAAACCGCTGCCTATGGACATTATGGCAGGCTTGATAAGGACTTTACCTGGGAATATACAGATATGGCAGAGGTCATCAAAAAGGAGGCAGGTGTATAAAATGGCAACTAAGAAGGAATATGATGTCAAGGATATAAGGCTTGCCGACAAGGGTAGATTGAGGATTGAATGGGCATCAATGGAGATGCCTGTCTTAAAAAGCATCAGAGAGAGATTTCAGAAAGACAAGCCTCTAAAGGGTATCCGCCTCTGCGCATGTCTTCATGTCACTACAGAGACGGCATTTTTGATGGAGACGCTCAAGGCTGGTGGTGCAGACATAGCGCTTTGCGCCTCAAACCCCTTAAGCACACAGGACGATGTTGCCGCATCACTTGCAAGGCACACTGGTATAAGGGTCTATGCCATAAAGGGTGAAGACAGGGATACATACTACAGACATATCAAGTCTGCGCTCTTGATAAAGCCTCAGATAA
>JBDNDH010000208.1:0-3822 GCA_046719235.1 Thermodesulfovibrionales bacterium | reverse complement strand
TATGACAGCAGACATGCTCGTAGTGGTAATATCAGATGCGGCATCAACACGGAAGACCGTCCAGATTGCCCGAAATGAGAGAAAGGATATTCATATATTGGTAAGGACAAGGTTTGTTGCCGAAGTAGATGAACTCATAACCTTAGGTGCAAACGAGGTGATACCTGAGGAGTTTGAGACTTCTGTTGAAATATTTTCAAGGGTACTACACCACTACCACGTTCCCCTCAATGTCATACACGAATACATTGATACCGTTAGGAGTGATAACTATGAGGTCTTAAGGACGACTGGGCTACCACAAAAAGGTATATTAGACAGGCACAAATTTATAAGCGAACTGCTCACAGAGACGTTCCTCGTAAAACAAGGCTCTGCTGTCTCAGGATTTTCTATCAGGGATCTAAACATCAGAAAAGAGACTGGTGCCACTATTATAGCTATAAAGAGAGATAACAAGGTTATACAAAATCCAGCCCCGGAGGTTATACTTCAGCCAAACGATATATTATTACTGATAGGCACAAAGGATCAGATCATAAATTCAATACAATATCTTGCATCCGACCATATAATCGTTAAACAATATCATTGACAATAATCTTAAAGACATTTATAATTCAGATATTATAATGAACAAGAACATTATCAAAACTGCATTCATATATGATGAGATATTCACTTGCCACGATACACCTGCATGGCATCCAGAATCACCCATAAGGGTAGAATATTTAGTTGATTTTCTCAGGAAGACAGATGTTTGGAATAATCTGATACAACTAAAACCACAGAGGGCATCGTTTGAAGATATTGCATTGGTGCATGGCGTTGATTATATCAAACATATAATGTCCATTGAAAAGGGCTCATTAGATTCGGAAACCTTTATATCGCCCCACACATTTACCTCCTGTCTTTATGCAATAGGTGCAATAAAAGAAGCTGTTCATCACATTAAGTCTGGAAACATTAAAAGGGCCTTTTGTCCAGTTAGACCGCCGGGGCATCATGCAGAGGCAGATATTGGTATGGGCTTTTGCATATTTAACAATGTAGCAGTGGGTGCACGGTATGCACAGACTCAAGGCTTTAAGAAGGTTTTGATAGTAGATTTTGATGCACATCATGGTAATGGTACCCAGCACATCTTTGAAGAGGATGATACCGTCTTTTACTTTAGTACACACCAGTTTCCATACTATCCTGACACAGGCAAAGAGACCGAGAGGGGTAAGGGAAAAGGTGAGGGGTACACATACAATGTAACCATAAGGGTGGGCTCGGGAGACAAAGACTTTATCTATGTGTATCAGGATATCTTCCCAGATGTTGTAAGGAGGTTCAATCCAGATCTAATATTAGTGTCTGCTGGCTATGATATACATTACATGGACCAACACTCCGACCTGAGGGTAACATGTGAAGGGGTAAGGGCTATGGTTCAAGGCATATTAGGTTCGGCAGATGTCCCTTTTATATTCGTTCTTGAAGGTGGTTATGACTATATCTCTTTAAGCAAATCTATTCGCAATACCCTTGAGGAGATGTTAACTTACTCTTATATATAATCACAATTCGACCGTCTTAAAAGTTATGGACAACCTAAAAAAACGATTTGTATTGTCAGTATTCCTACTGATTTTTACCCTTACATTTGGAACGATTGGTTATTAGTAGAAAACTGGAACTTCCTGTTAGAGAAAACGCCATATTGAATATATAAAATTTTTTTCAGACTTTGACTTTGAATGTGTAAGACTGGTAAAATTGAGGCTACACAAAGACAATGTATCCCCTCTATCCACCAATAAATTCCCTTGAGGTAAAAGATGATAAAAGAAAATGTAAGGGTTAGATTTGCACCTTCTCCAACTGGTCACCTTCATATAGGAGGTGCAAGGACGGCTCTGTTTAACTGGCTTTTTGCCAAAAGTAATAACGGAACCTTTATCTTGAGGATTGAGGATACAGACAGGGAGAGATCTACAGAGCAATACATCTCAGCAATAATAGATGGTATGACCTGGCTCGGATTAGACTGGGATGAAGGACCATACAGACAGACCGACAGACTTGACATCTACAGGGCTTATGCAGAAGATCTTCTGAAGGAAGGTAAGGCATATCGTTGTTATTGTAGTCCCCAAGAGTTAGAACAAAAAAGACAGTCAGCCATTACATCAGGTAAGACCTTTAAGTATGACGGCAGGTGTAGAGATATTCAGGATATATTAGACAAGCCATTTGCCATAAGGTTCATGACAGAAGATAAAGGCAAAACCGTTGTAAACGACCTCATAAAGGGTAAGGTTGAGTTTGACAATACCCAATTAGACGACCTCATTATCATGCGCTCCGATGGCACCCCAACATACAACTTCTGCGTAGTGGTGGATGATATAGATATGAAGATCACACACGTCATAAGAGGCGATGACCATCTAAACAACACACCAAAACAGTTACAGATATATCAGGCATTTGGCTGGAGCATACCACAGTTTGCCCATATCCCAATGATATTAGGTGCTGACAAGACCCGACTCAGCAAGAGACATGGCGCTACATCAGTAATAGCATATAGGGAAATGGGATATCTACCAGAGGCCCTGATAAACTATCTCGTGAGACTTGGCTGGTCTTATGGGGATCAAGAGATATTCAGCATAGATGAACTAAAACAGTATTTCAGTCTTGAAAATGTCGGAAAGTCTTCTGCAATCTTTAACCCAGAAAAACTATTGTGGTTAAACGGGCAATACATCATAAAGACCAACGAAGAGATCCTTGTTGATAAGGTCAGACCATTCCTCCTATCCGATGGTATTGACATAGACTCAATGGATAAGATGTGGCTTCAAAGGGCAATAAGCCTATTGAAAGAAAGGGTCAAGACGATCAAAGAACTGGCAGATTCCTTAAAGATTTACATACAGAGTGATGTTAATATTGATGTAAGCGCAAGGGAAAAATTTCTCCACAGTCGCAACAAAGAACTGCTAAAGTCAATTATTGAATTGATAAAGACAATAGAGCCTTTCACTCATGAAAACATTGGCATGATAATCAAGGCGTTTGCCGATAAGGGCTCAATAAAACTAAAGGATATTGCCCAACCTATAAGGGTTGCCCTTACTGGGTCAACAGCAAGTCCAGGACTTTTTGAGATCATGGAACTATTGGGCAAAGAAAAGGTAATTAATCGACTTACATCAGCACTTACAGAGGAGGAAAATGTCAATAGATAGGAAACAATACCGAGCAGATGAGGCAAATTATCCATGGCTTTCTCTATTATTGGATGCCTACGAGTTAGTTGACAGGACCTTAGAAGAAGCAATCAGAGAGTATGAGATTAGACACTCTGTAAGTCTGGCTTGTAAAATGGGATGCTCAAGTTGTTGTAAAACTCACAAGGACATACCTGTTTATCCATTAGAGCTTGTTGGCATCTATTGGTATGTCATCGAGAAGTTGAAAGGCAATACAAGGCAGATCCTAAGAGAACAGTTAAAGGCATACAAAGGTGAGACAAGATGTCCTTTTCTGGTAGATGACCTTTGCTCCATATACGAAATGAGACCTATCGCATGCAGGCAGTTTAATGTGTTTAATAAGGTCTGCAAGGAGGGAGAGGACCCTTACTACACGAGAAAACAGGATGTATTTATACCCCCAAGGGATATTAACGATAAGGCATTCTCAATAATGCTACCTTTTTACGGTATAAGTGGTGATAAAGAAATAAGTAACTTTATCAAAAATGACCTATTTCATACCTTTGTAAAGGTACTTCAGGCACTTCCTTGGGCAAAATTA
>JBDNDH010000207.1:0-3826 GCA_046719235.1 Thermodesulfovibrionales bacterium | reverse complement strand
AAACCCATTGGTGTTTTTTGATACCAATGACCTCCAGAGGACAAGGCTGGGCACCGTAGTAGCTGATCCTATTACAGGCAGGACCACATTACAGAAGGTTTGGGCAGGAGGAGATGTGGTGACAGGTTCGGCAACGGTTATAAGTGCTATGGGTGCAGGTAAACGGGCAGCAGAGGACATTCATAAATATCTCACTTCTTTATAAATAATTTTATTCTATCCCGAGGGCATTCTTGTCTATGCTGTGGTGTTTACTACCTCTTATATACTCAAAATAAGAGGTCAATACCTTTTTCACATAGTTGTTGGTCTCACTATATGGGATATCTTCTATAAACTCGTCAATGCCTTTATAATTACCACTTTTAATCCACTGGTTAACCGGTTCCTCTCCTGCATTGTACGCTGCTATAGAAGGTGGTAAGGAGCCAAACTGTTTGATTAGGTGTTTTAAATAGGCTGTGCCTATGGCTATATTTATCCTTGGGTTATATAACTGTCTGTTATCACTGAAAGAGACATGGGATATTCGTTGAAAATTCTTAGCGGTAGATGGCATAAGTTGCATCAATCCTATTGCACCTGCAATAGACCTCGCCTCAGTGTCATAGCGTGATTCCTCTCTTATAATAGCCATGATCAGCAAGGGGTCAATCCCTGTATGTCTTGAGGCCTCGCTGATCTCATCAGCAAACACATGAGGATACAAGAGGCTATGATACTCCTCAGAGTAAGGAGCCTTAGAGATGATGTTGACTGAGTATCTATAGTTGCCAATTCTGTTTAGAAAACTACTTGCAGAAATAGTCTTTATCGTATTCCCGCTATGTCTAACAGAGTGTACTGCCTCTCTTATTGACTCTGTCTTAAGCCCGATCTTAAAGAGTATATCAGCCCTTTGAAGTGGTGGGGGTGTTGTCAGATTTGGATTATTCTGCTCTATCTTGTTTATCTTTTGATTATGTTTGATTGCCGTTAGATATCCATAATAGTCCCTATGACCTATTTGGATCTTATCAACAGGTGGTAAGACTTTGCCGGACTGCTCTTTTGCCCTATTTAGCCAATAGAGATACTTGTTATCTCTGTAGTTTTCCCACAGTTGAGAGAATGTCTTTATTGCCTCTTCATAATCCCTTGTGATATATCTTGTCCAGCCAATTGCCCAAAGTATTGACTCTTGGTCTTCTCTTGACTTGTGACGCTTAAGCAGGTCGTTTAATATATTAAGGGATGTCTCTATATCAGCACCTCTTCTCTTGATATTGCTGTAAGATATGAGTACCGATAACATTCTTTTGTCTGTGCTGTTTTTAAATCTGCTTAGAGATTTTTCAAATTCTCCTATCTCCCGTGCCCTCAGCAATGACCTTGCATACCAGTAGGTGTCGCCGATCTGATTATACAAGACTGCTGATTCACTGTATCTTTTTTGCCTAAAAAGGCTGTATGCCAAACCCTCCTTTATGGCTGACTTAAATGTCCCTTTTTTGTCCCTTTTTTGTGCATCTCTAAAGTATCTCTCTGCCTCGCTAAACAGCCAGACCTTATTTAAGTTGTTTGCCTTTCTGAGTAGTTGCTCTGCCGATAATTGATTGTAGTCGATCTCTTTGAGTGCCCTGTTAGCCAAAGACTCATGTCCATAGGTGAATACATCTATGAATAGTCTGTTTGCCCTTTGATGTTCTCCTTTGTCTTTAAGATATAGGGCATGTGAGTATTTTATCTGGTAATCATCTGGAAAATCCTTGATGTATGACTCTACAGCAGTCTCATATGTTGCATTAGTAGCCCCCCTTAGAATATCTATCTGCCTTTGACGCGCCAACTTGTATAGGGGCGACTCCTTGTATTTATCCATGATTATCTTTATGTCATTGAGTGCATTTTCGGTGTCCTTGATGTTTTGATAGGCAATTGCCCTCCAGTATAGTGCATAGTCTGTTAGCAGGGGCAGTTTCTCTATGGATTTTGTGAGGTTTTCTATGGCTTTATCGAATTGTTTGTTGTCAAGATTTATCTTGCCTAAGCTGAGGTATTGGTAATCCTGTTCATCGACTGATGATGCAACCAAAGTTGCGGGGAATAAGGTTATTATAAGCAGTATTAAGATAAACATCAGGATGGACTTATCTGTTTTAAAAAGCCATCATAGTTTCTCCTGGTCTCTTCCATCGAATCACCTCCAAACTTCTCAAGGAAGGCATCTACAAGTGTCAAGGATACCATTGCTTCGCCTATGACAGCTGCTGCAGGGACGGCACACACATCGGATCTTTCATAACTTGCCTCTACCATCTCCTTTGTCTGTATATCAATGGATTTAAGAGGTTTTTTGAGTGTTGGTATGGGTTTCATGCCAGCCCTTACTACCAAAGGCATACCGTTAGAGATACCCCCCTCAATACCTCCCAAGAAGTTCGTTTTCCTAAAATAACCTTTTGGTTTTATATAGTGTATCTCGTCCATCACCTCTGAACCAGGAGACATGGACATCGCCACACCCTTTCCTATCTCAACAGATTTTATCGCCTGTATCCCCATTACCGAATAGGCAAGCCTTGCGTCCAATCTTAAGTCCCATTGGATATGGCTACCAAGCCCGTATGGGACACCAGTTACGACAACAGCAAAGACACCGCCAAGAGTATCCCCATTCTTAGATGTGTTGTCAATCAGATTTACCATCCTTTCGGATGCCTTTACATCGGGGCATCTTACCGGTGAAGACTCTGCCATCTTGAATAACTCATCAAAATCAGTATCAGGATCGTAGATAAATCTGTCGTCTATGCTCACATCACCGATACTTAGCACCATGCTATAAACACTGATGTTGAAATGTCTTAGGAATGCCTTTGCTACAGCCCCGCCAGCTACCCTCATGGCAGTCTCCCTTGCGCTTGCCCTTTCAAGGATATCCCTAATGTCTTGTCTGTTGTATTTTAATATCCCAGTCAGATCCGCATGTCCCGGTCTTGGTCTTGTAACAATAGGGATAGAACCAAACTTATCCGCATCTACTGACATTGCATCTCCCCAATTTACCCAGTCTTTGTTGTAAATCAGTAAGGCGATTGGCGAACCGATGGTCTTACCCCATCTAACACCCGACATGATCTCCGCCTTGTCGTGTTCAATCTTCATCCTCCCGCCTCTGCCATGTCCCTTTTGCCTTCTTGATAAATCTTTGTTGATATCCTCTGCTTTGAGATCAAGTCCTGATGGGATGCCTTCTATGATACAGGTGAGCCCCTTGCCATGAGACTCACCTGCAGTTAAAAATCGTATCTTTCTAAACACGGAGATTGATGTCCTTCATCATTACCCCTGTTGGATGGCTGAGAGTTGCCATTGGTTTGGTCCTGCAGACCTTGTAAATGTCCAGTATTCAACGAATTTAACAGGTTCTACATTGCTTCCCTCTAAAACCTTGCCGGTCTCATCGGTTACATAGTCAAGGACATTGGCATTGAACTCAACGGTTATATAGTCTCTACCCTCTTCCTGCCATGCCTCTGTAATCTCAACATTTCTGATGGCAATATTCTCAAGTCTGTTTATCCTGCCCTCACGCCTCATCCTATCGGTGTCTTCTTTCATTATGCTATAAATTTCTTGTGTTAACAGGTGTTTGATATTGTCCATGTTTCTTGCCATCCATGCGGATTGAACCTTGAAAAACATGTCTGTTACAAGTTCTTTAAACCTCTTGTCATCAAAAAGGGCATCCAACTGTCTTATATGTGATAACCCAACCGCAACATCGTCCGTTATGTAGGAAGGTGTGCTTGGGGATGCTGCCCCCTCATACCTTGTCTGATTA
>JBDNDH010000206.1:0-3831 GCA_046719235.1 Thermodesulfovibrionales bacterium | reverse complement strand
TGTAGCTTTTTCTTAGCAGGAAAATTGCTGATTAGATAACCCCCTAATCCAAAATTTCTATCATTGAAAAAAACCGCCTACAACCGCCTTTCCTGTCTGTATTTTCATAGTTTAATTTTTTTTATTGACAAATTAGAAAAATTCATGTAAAGTATTTGGCTTACGAAGAGCAAAGGCTCTTTGAATATATTGCTGAAGGAGGGTAGGAAAATTGCATGCTTTAGGGACCCATCTTTTAGTAGAGTTAAGGGACTGTAATCCAGAGATTCTCAAAAGTTTAAAAAGCGTAAAAGAAACCTTAGTATCGGCCGCAAAGGAAGCAAAAGCCACCATTGTAGATGTTTCCTTCCACGAATTTAACCCATTTGGTATCAGTGGCATGGTTGTAATTGCAGAATCACATCTGTCAATTCATACATGGCCCGAATATGCCTATGCTGCAGTGGACATCTTTACATGTGGAGATATCATCAAACCTGAAGAGGCTGCCCGTTATCTTATTGACAAATTCCAGAGTAAAAATCCCTCAATAGTTGAGATGAAACGAGGCATATTGTCTTATAAAAACGAGAAACTCCCTCACAAGGTTTGCGAATGTGAACTCCAGATGGTTTCTTGAAGAGACTACAAAGGACGAGGGATCATATCACTCCCTCATAGATATAGTTCACTCAAGCACATCTCCATACCAGAGGATTGAGATAATCCAGACTGGCAGTTATGGGCGAACCCTTGTGCTCGATGGAAAGATACAATCCACTGAGGTAGATGAGTTTATCTACCATGAAGCACTCGTGCATCCTGCGATTGCCATTATTGATAACCCCAAAAAGATAATGATCGCAGGCGGTGGAGAGGGGGCAACTGCTCGTGAGGCACTGAGATATAGGACTATTGAGAGGATTGATTTAGTTGATCTTGATAAAGAGGTAGTTGAGGTCTCAATCAAGCATTTGGATAAATGGCACGCTGGGGCATTTTCTAATCCTAAGGTAAATCTCTGCATAGCAGATGCGCGATTGTTCATACAACAGCAAGAAGATGCCTACGATTGTATAATAGCAGATCTGCCCGAGCCTTTTGAGGGTGGACCAGCATTAATGCTTTATACACAGACCTTTTATGAGTCTGTCAAAAAGGCACTGAACAGTCGTGGGATATTTATTACACAGGCAACCTCATCATCTGTGAATAATCTGATGACATTTGTTGCCATAATAAATACCCTAAAAGCGGTATTTCCAATAGTCAGACCATACATTGTGAATGTTCCATCTTTTCATACCCCTTGGGGCTTTGTCTTGGCAAGCAAGTCTATTGATCCGATAAAAATAAGTCCTGTAGAGATTGAAAGGAGATTGTCTGACTTCAAAGATGAATTGAAATTTTATGATGGTAACATCCACTTCAGCCTTTTTACCCTTCCAAGATTTGTTAAACATGCAGTCGAGACGCATGGGCATCTAATCATTACAGACTCATCAACGCTTTCTTTTTATTAATTAAGCAAAACTGTTAACTACCACGATATTTATAGCCTTCAAGACTTTTTTTAAAAATTTATCTATTACTAATGTGATGTGAGTAGGTAAGATATTATCTAAATTGTCCGAGAAACTGACTTTTTTAGTTTTCCATGGGATCTGACAGCTTGACAGGTGATATGTAGTTGTTGAATTCTATAATAATCAAAATGTAGAAAGGAGGCTTATAAAATGAACGCAGTTGAGGTTAGAAATGGTATATACTGGGTGGGGGCAATAGACTGGGCAGTGCGAGATTTTCACGGCTACATCACGCCAAGCGGTACAACTTACAACAACTATCTAATATTAGACAGAGAAATAACGCTACTTGATACGGTCAAACACGATTTCTCTGAGGTTACAATCAAAAATATAAGGTCTCTTGTCAATCCAAAGGACATCAAACATGTTGTTGTCAATCATATTGAAAATGACCATGTTACAAGCCTTGACGATATAATGCAACTCACCCCGAATGCGACTATATACATCACAGAAAAGGGCAAGAAAGGACTTGAGAAGTTTTTTGATGTATCTAATTGGGATATTAAGGTCGTTAAAACTGGTGACACCCTCAACATTGGTAGCAGGACATTGCTCTTTTTGGAAACTCCCATGTTACACTGGCCAGACTCCATGATGACATATATAAAAGAGGATAAGGTGCTCATTAGTCAGGACGCATTTGGTCAGCACATCGCATCGTCTGTGCGCTTTGATGATGAACTCATAAACTGCGAATCCATCACATTTCTTGATGAAGGTGTAATAGATTACTACGCAAACATCTTGATGCCATTTGGGCAATTGATTAAAAACAAGATTTCAGATATCCAAAAACTTGGGCTTGAGATAGAGATAATCGCACCAGACCACGGTATCATATGGCGTTCAAATCCGGGCAAGGTAATCCAGATGTATCTTGACATGGCAAATGGCAAGGCAGAAGAGTCCGTTGCAATTATTTATGATACCATGTGGCATAGCACAGAGATTATGACCCTTCCAATCATGCAAGCAATCAAGGATGAGGGATTAAACTGCAAGGTTATCAAACTGAGGTCAACCCCAATGAGTGTTGCCATAAAAGAGTTTTGGAAGGCAAGGGGTATGCTCGTTGGGACTCCAACACTCAATAATATCATGTTTCCATCAGTTGCAGAGTTTCTCACACATCTTCGTGGCTTGAGACCAAAAAACAGGATTGCAGGTGCATTTGGTAGTTATGGATGGAGTGGTGGAGCGGTAAAAGAGGCTTATGAAGAGTTTAAGAAGATGGGGCTTGAGTTATACGAACCCGGTTTGCAGGTTCTTTATAGACCTTCGGCAGATGACGAAAAGAAGTTATATGATTTTGGCAAGGCATTTGCCCAGAAGGTCAGAGAATATCATAAAAAATTTCAAGGAGGCTAAAGATGAGCGAGACACTAAAGGCTTTACAAGAGGCATTTGCAGGTGAATCACAGGCAAACAGGAAATACCTTGCCTTTGCTAAGAAGGCTGAAGAAGAAGGCTATCAACAAATAGCAAAACTCTTTAGGGCAGCTGCAGAGGCAGAAACAGTCCATGCCCATAATCATCTCAGGGCTATGGGAGGGATCAAGTCTACAAAAGAAAACCTTGAATCTGCCATAAAAGGCGAGACCTATGAGTTTGAGAGCATGTATCCGCCAATGATAGCCAATGCAAAATTAGAAGGCATGGCGGATGCGGAAAGGTCTTTTATCTGGGCAAATACCGTTGAGAAGATCCATGCGGCACTCTATAAAAAAGCCCTTGATAACATAGGTAAAAATGAGTCTGTTGATTACTATGTCTGCGGCCTTTGTGGTAATACTGTAGAGGGGGAACCACCAGATAAATGCCCTATCTGTGGAGCAGGCAAACAAAAGTTTAAAAAGATTGATTGATACTGCAGGAAGCCACAATGATAATTGTGGCTTCCTAATTTCAACCTTTCATTATATTGCATTCAAATCTATATGGAGCAAAAGACGATGAAACCTTTATTCTTGCTTGTAATTGCCATTCTTTTTGTTGTAAATATATCATTTGCTGGAGATACCAATAAGATCAGTCAGGAGACGATGGCCTGTTTAGGGTGTCATGAGATGGTTACACCTGGTATCGTCAAAGACTGGAGGTCAAGCTCACATTCAAAGATAGTAGTATCTGACGCCTTAAAAAAACCTGAGGTCTCAAGGATGGTCTCAAACCCAATGATTGACTCAAGGTTATCATCTGTAGTAGTGGGATGTTATGAGTGTCATGGATTAAATAAACAGTCACATAAGGACAACTTTGA
>JBDNDH010000205.1:0-3832 GCA_046719235.1 Thermodesulfovibrionales bacterium | reverse complement strand
CCTAAAAAACTTGTCGCTGGTCCAGATGTTTATATATGTGACGAGTGCGTCAATCTATGCAACAATATAATCCAAGAGGATCTGGGAACAAACGACAGAAAGTCATTAAAACAAATCCCATCTCCAGCGGAGATAAACGAGTTTCTCAACGATTATGTTATTGGTCAAGAGATGGCAAAAAAGGTCTTGTCTGTCGCTGTTCACAACCATTACAAGAGGATAAATTGCGAGGATAAATCCGATATAGAACTCCAAAAGAGTAACATCTTACTCATAGGCCCTACAGGAACGGGCAAGACCCTCTTAGCTCAGACACTTGCAAGGTTCTTGGATGTGCCTTTTACCATTGCAGATGCCACAACACTTACTGAGGCTGGTTATGTGGGTGAGGATGTAGAGAATGTGCTAGTAAAACTCCTTCAGTCAGCAGACTACGACATTGAAAGGGCTCAGAGAGGGATTGTATACATAGATGAAATTGACAAGATTAGCAGAAAGGAAGATAGCCCATCTATCACAAGAGACGTATCTGGCGAGGGGGTTCAACAGGCATTACTCAAGATTATAGAGGGGACTATTGCCAACATACCGCCTCAAGGCGGCAGGAAACACCCTCAGCAAGAATACATACACCTTGACACAAAGAATATTCTATTCATATGCGGCGGGGCCTTTCATGGCATAGATAAGATAATTGCAAAAAGGGTTGGTAAATCATCCATAGGGTTTGGTCAATCGTTAAAACAATCCACTCAAAAAAGAAAGGATAACCTTCTAAAACAGGTGGAGCCCGAAGACCTTATAAAGTATGGGCTTATTCCAGAGTTTGTTGGCAGGTTGCCAGTGGTTGCAGTACTTGAGGACCTTGATGAGAGTGCCTTAGTGAGGATACTAACCGAACCCAAAAACTCATTGATTAAGCAATATCAGAAATTGCTCTCATTTGATAATGTAAGCCTAAAGTTTACAGACCCAGCAATAACAGCAATAGCCAAAAGGGCATTGGAGAGGAAATCTGGTGCAAGGGGATTGAGGTCAATACTTGAGGAGATAATGCTTGATGTTATGTATGATGTCCCATCAAAGAAAGGCATAATTGAGTGCATTATCAATGAAGAGGTTGTTAAGGGCAACGATAAGCCATTGCTTATATATGAGCAAAAGGTAGTATCTGCCTAAGGGGGAAAAAGGTCACCGATAAACCAGACTATGATTGCACCAACATCCTTTAGAGATGTCACACATAATTATAGATGGGTATAACTGTATAGGTGTAATCCACAAAGACCTTCAAAAGGCGAGGCTTGATTTCATCAATATGCTAATAGATTACCGCCAAACAAAACCCCACAGCATAACTGTCGTATTTGATGGACACAAAGATGGAGGATACAAAGAAACTCACATCAGGCAAGGTGGCATAAGGATTATCTACACCCCTATCGGGATTAGCGCTGACGACACTATTTTGAGGGTTATCTCAGAGGAAAGATATCACTGGCTGGTAGTCTCCGATGATAAGACGATATCAAAAGGGGCATGGGCGATGGGGATGATAGCCATTCCAAGTAGCCTATTCTTGAAGAGTATCCATAGGAGTTTAGGTGATTATGAAGAAGAGGATGTTTATATTGACAAGAGACAAAAACTCTCAAAACAACAAAGGGCTATAAAAAGGGCACTATCCCACCTATAAATACATCAGGTACTTTTCTGGGGTGCTTACAATCACACCCTGTAAAGCCAAAACATCCGGAGTTTATCAGATAAATCTTAAAAATTATTGAAAATGAAGCATTCCTGCTTTTTAAAAACCTCCATTTTTTATACAACAATCTCTTTTAGGTTTTTAACTATGTGAAGACTATTGAGCATCTTTTTACTTCGGTTAGGTTTTCTGGGATTTCCACCTTAACCCAACTTGTCAAAAATTACCCAAAAATACGGCTAAAACAGCCCATATTTAGATCATTTCAACACATAAGCATTTCATGCATTATAGGTTCCTTATTTTATAATCCATCTCAGTCATTGTTTATAAAAACTGACAGACCAAGGATATGCTTAGGTGAGGTTTACCGCATCAAAGACAGAGTAAGGCATCTCATTCTACCTCTATTGCTTTCTATTTTGATACATAAAAAAACCCCTTGCATACTGAATTTCCCACATGATAAAGGTTTTTCAACTCAATGAGGATAACTGCTTTGATATTTTTGTCATCTAACGCTGGGACTTCAAAAAATGATGACTACTGTGTTAATATTCCACTTTAGTGTCTAAAGGCAATTCAATCTTTAGATCAAAATTTTTATTGATAAGATAAAAGGGGGAGAGTAATGAATAAATATCTATTGAAGCTTTATGTAACTGGGAGAACCTCACGCTCCGAAAGGGCAATAAGCAATCTTCGTAGGATATGTGAGGAAGAACTCAAAGGTCAATATGAGATGATAGTCATAGATGTATTAGAAAGACCCCAACTCGCTGAAGAAGAAAAGATATTAGCCACCCCTACATTGATAAAACAACTACCACCACCTCTAAGGAGAATAATCGGTGATCTGTCTGATACAGAAAAGGTCTTACTTGGTTTGGACATATTGCCATTTAATATCCCAAAACAATCTAAAGAAGGAGATCAATAAAGATGTTAAGTTTCTCTCAATCTTATGTGGAAAAGTTGCCTACGGGGATACCGGGTTTTGACCACATTGCCAAGGGCGGACTCCCAAAGAATAGGACTACTCTTATTTCTGGCACATCAGGCAGTGCAAAGACTGTATTTGCAGTGCAGTTTTTGTCGGCTGGGATAATAAACTCAAATGAGAGTGGGGTTTTTGTCACCTTTGAAGAATCCCCCTCTGATATTAGAAAGAACTCTCTCTCTCTCGGTTTTGATATTGCTCAGTGGGAGGCAGAGGGGAGATGGGTATTCGTTGATGCCTCTCCACAGATTGGTGAGTCACCGTTTGAATCTGGCAGTTATGACCTCGGTGCGTTGCTTGCCCGTATTGAGTATGCTATTAGGAAGATACAGGCAAAGAGGGTTTCTATTGATTCGCTTGGTGCCATCTTTAATCAATTAAGCCATCGGATAACCATTAGGAGAGAACTCCACAGGATTGCCAATGCCATCAAAAAATTAGGGGTCACCTGCCTAATGACAGCAGAACGAACTCAAGAATATGGCGCCATAGCAAGATTTGATGTAGAGGAGTTTGTTGCAGACAATGTGATTATATTGAGGAATGTACTTGACGAGGAAAAGAGGCGGAGGACGATTGAGATACTGAAATTTAGGGGCACAGACCACCAAAAGGGGGAGTATCCCTTTACCATCATTCCCAATGAGGGCATCGTAATAATACCATTATCTGCCATAGAACTGAAACAAAGGTCCTCAGATTATAGGGTCTCATCAGGTAATCCTGATTTGGATAAGATGTGTGGTGGTGGATTCTTCAGGGACTCTATCGTGCTGGTGTCGGGGGCAACTGGAACAGGCAAGACCCTAATGGTGACCGAATTTATGGCAAAATCGGGTCAAGACGAAAAGTGTCTGCTCTTTGCCTTTGAAGAAAGCAGAGAGCAACTCTTTAGAAACGCCCGTGGATGGGGTATTAATTTTGAGAAACTTGAGGACAACGGTAGACTCAAGGTGGTGTGTGAATATCCAGAGGTAATGGGACTTGAGGACCACCTCATAAAGATTAAAGAGATTATAAGGGATTTCAAACCAAATAGGGTGGCTATTGATAGCCTATCAGCGCTTGAAAGGGTATCTACTGCAAAAGGGTTCAGAGAGTTTGTTATAGGGTTGACATCGTAT
>JBDNDH010000204.1:0-3851 GCA_046719235.1 Thermodesulfovibrionales bacterium | reverse complement strand
GGTTATAAATATCCACGAACTTATTTATTTAATAAGGGATATTATTCAAGGTGTGTTCCCATCTAACATAAGGATTGAGATTAATTTAGATGAAGGTTTATCTCCTATCTATGCTGACCCTGTGAGCATCAAACAAGCCTTAATGAACATATGCATAAACGCTAAAGAGTCAATGCCAGAGGGAGGCACACTTAAAATTAAGGCTTCAAATATAGTGATTTCTGATAAATTTAAAACACCCTTGAGTCCTGGAATTTATGTCCTTATTGAGATATCCGATACTGGACATGGAATTGAAGATGACAAGATATCTATGATATTCGATCCGTTTTTTACTACTCGATCTTACATTACCCATATGGGACTTGGATTAACACAGTCATATTCAACAATAAAACATCACAACGGTCATATAGATGTGGTAAGCACTGTTGGACAAGGCACTACTTTTAAGATATACCTACCTGCAAAAAGTTAGAGCAAAACCACCCTTTTACCTTTATAAAAAGAGTGGGTCAAAACTTTCCCCTTTCGTAAATAAGTGAACAACGCAGTCTTTATTCTTTTTCAATGATTACTGATTTTTTCTTTTCTTTTGGATTAGCATTTCGCCACATCTTCTCTTCTGAATCTATAGCATCTTTTTTAAGTTTTTCTCTCCTGTCCGATTCCTTTTTCTTTTGCTCGTTTGTCATCTCTTTGTCTTTTTTAGACTTGTACTTCTCTAAGTCCTCATTGGTATAGACCTTTTCTGCAAAGACATTAGAAAATGAACAGAGTATAAAGGCAATAGATATAAGCATTATAAATATTTTTAACATCACGATATTGCTCCTTTAGTCTTGCTTGAAGGGCTGTATGATCTTCGGTGTTACAAAGATCATGAGCTCTTCTGTGTTTCCTGTTTTATCCTCTTTCTTAAATAAACTTCCTAAAATAGGTATCTTAGACAGATAAGGGACACTGCTTTCCCCTTCTGATGTAGTCTCTTTTCTTATTCCAGCGATCACTACCGTCTCTCCATCTCTTAAGGCTACCCTTGTATTAGCTGCCCTTGAGTCTATCTGTGGATTCCCCAAGACGTCTTTTCTATCACTTGATGTGGCTGGCTCGTCTTTACTGATTTCAAGGTCAAGGTATATTATGTTTTCAGTTGGTCCAAATACTATGGATGGCGTTACCTTCATTAATAAAGCCGCATCTATATAAGTTGTTGTGTATGTTCCTTGTGTAGAACCTGGTGTGGTGATTGGCACCCTTGCACCGTGTCTGATCAAAGAAGGGCTATTATTAAGAGTCATTACCTTTGGTTGAGATAGTATCTTCCCCCTACCAGCCTTCTCTAATGCAGAGAGCCTAAAGTCAAGCATTAGAGATGCTGCCCTATTGATATACCCTATGCCAAATGACCCTCCAGCCCCCTGTGCAACTGCTGCAGGCATATTGATAATGAGAGGCATTATGTTCGTTGAGCCCATTGTCCCTTGAGTTGCCTGTCCTATACCGACTTGTGAATATGGGGTTGTGACATAATCTGTCCCAGATTGTGTATCCCTCGCAGACCTTGTCCCACCAAATGACAGTATTCCACCATCCCTTGTAGCACCCCAACCGGAAACACCCCATTGAACACCGAGTTCAAACGCTGAGGTGTTAGTTACCTCAACCACCCTTGCCTCTATTAATACCTGCTGGGTAGTCTGAGAAGGTATATCTATGGATGAAAGGAACTTTTCTACCTCCTCAACTATCGCTGGGACATGTCTGATGACAATAGCATTTAGAGATGGGATACTTGATATCCCTACCTCCGCAGTAACTGCCTCATCTGTAATCTTAAGTTCCATAGCCTCTTGCCTTGCTATACCTTGAGTGCCTTCTCTGACTGTGCTTCTTACACCCTTAAAGACATTCAGTTGTGTAATATGCTTTATTGCATCGAAGGTAGATAGATATTTGAGCTTAATAATCTTTGTTATCTTTTGCTCAGACATGAGGGCTTGTAGCCTTTCTTTGGCAACCTTTGCCCTTTCTGCATAGAGTTCTGACTCTGACTTATATCTCTTTATACGAATATCCCTTAATGCCTGTCTGGATGTTTCAATCTTGTTGATAGTCTCTACCGGGGCTATTGTTATGATCTTATCTGCCTCATCCACTGTAAATTCAAGGGCAAAGATCTTAACAATCTTCTCAAGTGCCTTTTGCCATGGCACCTTTTTGATATTTATGTTTGCCCTATACTTTAAATCCTTGACATCGGGATGTAGGACTATGTTGTATCCACTTATTTCTGATAACAAAAAAACCACGCTTGACAGGTCAGCATCCTGAAACTCAAAAGAGACAAGGTCTTCTTCCTTTGGACTACCAAACTTCATAAACTCATTTTTTCTAACGACTATAGTCTTTGATGTGTCATCGATTGATATCTGTATATTGGATTCTTCTCTTATAAGTTTAATTGCATCCTTCCAATGGATACTGTCTTGTTTGATAGTTACAGTTGCATCAGGGACATCCTCTCCTATTATGAGATTATATCCAATCTTATCTGATATTGAGCGCAAGATGCTCTTGACATTTGAATTGATATAGTTGAGTGAAATCATGTTTTTGTCAATCTTCTCATCAACCTTATCAACCCTTACGGTTGTAGCGGTTACAAGTATCTCGTCATTTGCTACCCTGACATCAATATCTACATCTGATTCCTTCTTTGCATAGTATGATAGTTCATTAGACTCTATGGATATAATAAATTTGAGGCTATTATCATCCTCTTTAAAAGATACCTTCCTAAATGGCAAAATTAGGGTTGATGGTACGAATGCCTTCATCTTAAGATTTTCAATCTCAAGTATAATGGCTTTATCCAACTTATACACCAATGGTTCAGGCATTGAGCCATTGCCCTTTATCACCAACTCTGCCCCATTATCTATCTTATCCATAAAGACTGCTATGACCTCATTTGCGATGGGTAAATCCAGCACATCTTTGGTTGAAGGCTCTTTTATAATCTCTTTTTTGGGCTCTGTAATCTTATTGGCATCATTGCTGGGGTTGGCAGGGTTTTTAGCAATTGTCACAAAAAGGCTATTGCCATCAGACTTTGCATCAATGTCGGCAGGTGAGCTTAGTGATATTAAGATGCTTGCCTTCTTATCTATATCCTTTGATTGCATAACCCTCAACTCACTGATGATACCGCTTGACTTAAAAGGCTTATCCTGAGGATTTGCTAACTCTACATTGTCGAACAAAATTACGATATTAAAAGGGTCTGCCTTATCAATCTTGTAACGCAAGACATCCGTGCCATCAATCTTGACAGAATCATCTTTTACCTGAATCGAGGTTATCTTAGTTAGCGCCAAAGTGTCATCAACAAATCCTAACAAAAGAAGAGTAATAACTAAAAAGATTCCTTTAAGTATCCTTTTATTTGCCATTGTGCTCATTCCTCTTCCTCCTTACGGAGTTTAATATTTATGTTTTTAATAGTCGGTTTACCCTCTGAGTCGATTGCCTTTTCTTTAATCAAAACAGCATCTTTTGATATCTTTGACACTATTCCTCCCATCAAACCAAGTTTCTGACCTTCTCTAATAGTAAAGGATTTGCCATCAGGTAAGACTATCTGTGCATAATATACTGCGTTTCTCTCAAGTATCCCTACCACCTTTATATCAGATACCATAAAACTCTCCATAGGAGACGACGGCTTTTTCTTGTCGGTTTCTTGTTTTATTAATGGCATAAAAGGGTCACGCTTACCCAAATAAAAATATTCAATGACCTCTGCCTGAGTTTGTTGAGGTGTTGATGCTGATGATTGTCCACCTTGT
>JBDNDH010000203.1:0-3871 GCA_046719235.1 Thermodesulfovibrionales bacterium | reverse complement strand
TACCAACCCCCATGCAGACCCCAAAACCTACACCAATACCAACCTATACCCCTAAGCCAACTCCGATACAGACACCTAAACCTACTCCCACCCCAACACCAACACCTAAGGTAAGACAATTCAGCGAGTTGAGTAAAGATGAACAAAAAGAGGTGCTTAACTGTCTCTGCCGATGCAATAGCACAGCGACATCTTCTGTGAGTGTGTATTATGAACCCAAACCAGTTAACGCTTCTCCAGACTGTGCCGAAACCAAAAATGGTCCATGTGTAAATCAGGGATTTGGGTGCTGGCGTCATGTCCCTCAAAATACTGGTCAATGTGCAGAGAGATGCTATAAATCGTCAAATGTCCAAACAGTCCCGAGTAGCTATATGAATGCCAAATAAACCCAACAGGGATAAGGGTTTCACCATACTAAGGCGACAGGTGTTCAATCACCCTTAGACACTTATTCAAACATATAGGTCAGTGAAAGGGACATTTAATTAAATCTCATTGTAGAAGCCATCCCTTTTGGTAGGTATCTTCCCCGCCCTTTCAATGAGCATCCTTAATATGTCTTCTTTTATTGACTCATCTGTCTGTGCCCCAGCTGAATGTGTAATCTTTTCTTCGATAATGGTGCCATCAAGGTCATCTGCACCGAATACGAGGGCTGTTTGTGCTATCTTTTCCCCAAGCATAATCCAGTATGCCTTTATGTGTGGGATATTGTATAAGACGATTCTACTAATCGCTATGGTAAGCAGGTCATCAATGCCAGATGTGTAACCTCCTCCCACCTCTGTATTGATTGGATGATAAGCCAATGGTATAAATGCCTTAAAACCCCCAGTCTTTTCTTGGAGGTTTCTTATCTTTAACATATGGTCGACCCTATCCCTTATGTCCTCAATATGTCCATACAACATAGTGGCGTTTGATGGTATGCCAACCTCATGGGCTATCTCCATTATTTCAAGCCATCTGTCGCCACTGATCTTTTCAGGACACAGTTGTTTTCTGACAGCAGGATTAAATATCTCAGCCCCACCACCCGGAAGCATATCAAGCCCTGCATCCTTGAGTGCCAATAATACATCTCTTAGGTCTAAATTAGATGTCCTTGATATATAATCTATCTCAACAGCAGAATAGGCCTTTATGGCAACATAGGGAAAGTGTTCTCTTACAGATCTCACAATGCCAAGATACTGGCTTAGTTTCCAATCAGGGTGTAACCCTCCTACGATGTGGACCTCCTTGAAGTCCACATTTGTTGATTTTAGTTTTTGGATAATCTCTTCAGTGGTTAATTCAAAGGCATCTGGTTGTCCCCGTGAACGACTATAGGCACAAAACTTACAGCGATTGACACAGATATTTGTCGGATTTATGTGTCTATTAATCACATAGTATGCCTTTTTTTTATGTAGCCTGTTTGATATCTCATTGGCAACTGAGCCTACTTGATGAAGGATTTGAGCATCGTAAAGGGTCACAGCCTCATCTAATTGTAAAGGCATGTTTTTTTGTGCCTTTGACAGGATACTATCTGTTTTGAATCTCAGCATATAAAGATTTTAAGGTGTTTCAACCTCTGTCCACTCTCCACCTAAGACCTTGTATAGATTGATAATGGACTTTATGGCAGAAGGCATGACTGTCTTGTGCTCACCTGTCTTTTCCTTACTGCATGAGAAGATACTTAAGGTGACTGATAAAACAAAGGCTATTGCAATTAATATCTCTGACTTTTTCAAGGTAACTCCAATATTTATCCATCAAAGGCATCGGTATTTAACAACAATATCCTGTGTTAAGTCAATGAAGAACTTCAGAACTATTTTTATTCTACGGGGCTGGTTGGATTTTGATAGTTTATGTTTCTATGTGGTAAAATCAAAATTCATTTAGAATTTTCGATAGATTTTATAGCGAGAGTGGCGGAATTGGCAGACGCACCAGACTTAGGATCTGGCGGGTAACACCGTAGGGGTTCAACTCCCCTCTCTCGCATTGTCAATCAGTAGTCTTTGAACTGCATTTTGTGAATTTGAGATGTATTGAGGGTGTCTTAAAATTGCACCCTTTTCATCCACGCCGAGACAACTCACTACTTCATGCCTTGGCACACTGATTGTCCTAAAAAATGCCTTTGCACATGCATCGGCACAGGTGACTCCAATCTCTTTTTTCATCCCACCAACAAGTATTAGTAATCCTCGCCTTCCAACCCCCCTTTCTGGGATGTCCCTTTTTAATAGATACCTTTCACACCAAAAAGCCTGACACCTATCGATCATAGCCTTTGCCTGAGCGCTTATTGAAAAAAAGAATATAGGCGAGGCAAGTATAATCCTGTCTGCAAACCTGATTGCATCGTATATTTTGCTCATGTCGTCATTAATTATACACTGCCCCGTCTGTTCACAGCCTCCACAGTCTTGACATGGGGTTATATTCATCTGATTCAGATCATAGCGTATTATCTGGTGTTTTGATGGGTCAACGCACTTAAGTGTCTCGGTCAAAAGGATGTCTGTATTTCCGTCTTTACGAGGACTTCCATTAAACGCTACCAATCTCATCTCTTGTTTGTCCTTTTTAGTTTATACCAGTCTATCATCTGTTGGAGGTTTTCATTCATACTCCACCAGCCGTTCTTAAAGGTTGAATAGTCTGGGGCACCAGTCATAGCTGACGCATATCGTATTGAATTTGCATAAAATAACCATTGTCTTACCCACATCTTTTCAATGGTTTCATCAAAGAGGTTTTTCTGGTTTTCAACCCTTGACTTCCATACATCGAGCATTAACATTGTAGTGGTGTGGATCATCTTATCTGTCTCGGCTATGGTCTTATTTAATTTGTCAAAGTGCCCATTTACCCAGTTTACACTATGACAGTTGTTACACAGGTTTTTCATCGCATCCTGTCTTTTTTTCTGTTCTTCCTTTGTTATTAAGCCCTCTGATGATATTTCACCGGTTAGTGATGTTGGTAAGGGTAATCCTTCTTTGTTCCTTATCTTTGTGGTATCTCCATGGATAGTCTGAGGATGACTGTAGATCAAACCAAAAAGCCTTACCCAAAGTCTTGAACCAAAATCATGTGTCCTTTTGATGATGACACTGCCATCAGGGGATAACACCTGACTGCTATGACAGGTTGCACATGTGGGGGCTTTGAAGTCTTTGCCGAGTGTCCATGTTGGAGTTTTGAGATCCCACTCATACCACTTTGAGAAATATATGTTTCCGTGTTTGCTTTCTTTATAGACATTCCATGCAGGCACATCTGGGTCTAAATGACACTGGGCACAGGTGTAAGGTTTACGGGCAATCTCTATAGAGAAGGAGTGTCGCGGATGACAGGAGGTGCAGGCACCTAAGGAGCCATCAGGATTTTCTCTCCCTACTGCAACATTAGGCCAGCCAGACAGTATAGGGAATTTCATAACGCCTAAGGGGGTCTCTCTTTCTTTCAGACCACTTACCCTAACAGTTGTGCCATGACAGCCTAAACAGGTTTCTTTTTTTGTGGAATATGATGGTTCAGATGACCTTATTTGTCCTTTATCCCAAGTTTTCATGCTCAAGGTTGTGGTCATTAACTGATTATAAATGGGATTTTGGGTTAGATTCTTTACTGCATGTGCCTTCTTGCTGTTTGAGTATTGATTAGCCTCATCAATATGACAGGTAGCACAATCCTTAGGTGATACTACAATATTGATCTTAAAACCGTTATGCTCAAAGTTGTCCTTATGTGACTGTTTATTTAATCCATGACACTCATAACATCCCACTACTACAGATGATAACCTTGAGTCAATCATTGGGTTTGAGACCATCCTTGAGACCTCAGGTTTTTTTAAGAGATC
>JBDNDH010000202.1:0-3887 GCA_046719235.1 Thermodesulfovibrionales bacterium | reverse complement strand
GCTCATCAAAACAACAAAGGTGGAATCACTCCTAAATGTTGACTTAAAGAGATACCCCTTCAAAAATACCTTTTGTGACATGCCCGCTACTTTGAAAACCATAAAATCAAGCCCCATAGAGAGTAATACTACTATAAAAATGCCAAGCACAGTAGTCCAAATTATATAAGAAGGTGATCTCCTTGTCTCTGATACAGTAGACAAATACATCAGGGCGGTAGCAAAGGATATGGCGAAGGCAGCGTATGCTATAAAACTCATAGTAACATGTGCCAATAGCCAGTTACTTTGCAATGCTGGGACCAGCGGATGTATTTCCTTTGACATCCCCGAGATATCAATGAAAGCCAACGCCATACCAGCAATAGGTGTGATAAATGCCCCAAGGGATCTGTTCTTGTATCTCCATTCTACCAACAAATATCCTAAGATAAGGCACCAAACAAAAAATACTATAGACTCATAAAGGTTAGTTAAAGGAGCCGCCCTTAATAATCCCATCCCGCCTATTTGGGAAAACTCATACCATCTCAATATAAAAGAGGCAGTATGGGCAGAGAATCCAACAGCTGTAAATATAGTGGCAATCCATCCAACCACATCCTTTTTGAAAACAAGATATGAAATGTACAAAACCATAGCCAAGATGTACATTATTGAGGATATTCCAAAAAAGGTTGAGCTATCCATGTCTATGTGCTCCTTATCATCTCTTAATATTACCCTGTTTATCCAAAGTCAACATATTCGTTAATCTACCCTGAAAAGAATCCCTATACTTATTTGCTGTTGCACCTATTATAACCTCTGTTTTATTGCCTCTTTGTCTTAACAGCATCCACACCTTTTGATGATTCACAAAAAAAGACATGTAAAGCCCTATTGTCATTATTAAACATGCAAGATACACCAACCAAACACCGGGGTCTTTTCTCACCTGTAACCCTGTGTATTGAGAGCCCCATAGATCAACAAATTCAATAACTCCATACTCTGTAACCCATGTTTGTGGATACCTCTTTAGAATCCACTGACGATCAATCAATCTGTTAGCATCATAAAACTCAAGTAAAACGGCTGGATTATTCATAGAATCTGCATAATTAAACAGCCTTCCAGATTCATCCAAGCCAAGCGCAGGGGCAAAATCGGATATTTTTGCCTTGATATTACTGTTTGGCAGACTAAAGGTTTCATTGAATAACGCCTCTACCTTCTCAGAGTGATTCTGTTTTGTCTTTATGTTAAAACGAAAAACGGAAGTTGGGGTGGGTGAAAAACCATAAGTTGATTGATAAAAAGATATTCCCTTGTATCTCAAAGGAGAATTTACCTCTACTGAGTGTTTAACCACCTCTTTACCGTCTTCTAAGATAGTTATATAACTCTTATAGGATTTTGGTGTATCGGTCCCTTCATAAAAAGACACCTCAAAGTCATCACATCTAATCTCAAAGTTTAAAGGTTGTTCCTTTCCATTAAAGAGATAAACAACCGATGAGGTCGTACCTTCAAGGAGGTTTATATAACCATTAAATCCGCGAAATATACCTATTAATACGCCCAAAAAGAGTATCACTATGCTCAAATGTGTTATATAGACACCAAGCCTGCCGAGCCTCCCTTTTTCCGAAAACAGTTGAATGTTAGTGCCATTATTGTATTCTTGAAGTTTAAATCCAGACTTTTTAAACAACTCCTTGAGAATATCTGTGTTTTGTGCCATATTTCCATCAAACACCTTCGAAATCCTTATAGGCAAGGATGTAATGACATCTTCATTAACTGGCTTTATAGGGTCTTTGACTATCTTGACTATTGAAGGCAATCTCTCTATTGAGCAAACTATGAGGTTTGTAGCGAACAAGAAAAGGAGCGAAATAAACCACCAAGATTTATACATGCTGTCCAGTCCGACAGCCTGTATAAATCTATAGATATCAGGAGCTAAACCTGAGCCAAATAACTTGGCAAGAAGTCTTATGTTTTTTTCTGATGAGACATTCTGCTCTATTATAGTTCCAAAAATAGAGGCTATGCTTATTAGTGAAAAAACGAATATCGCAAGTTTGATAGATGAAAAAAAATCCCAAAGTCTATCAACGAAACCCTTTTTTGTCATTAAGTAGTGAGGATCTTCAACGCCTTCATACGACTTGGGTGTTTAAGCTTTCTCAGAGCCTTCGCCTCGATCTGTCTTACCCTCTCACGAGTTATACATAAATGTCTCCCCACTTCCTCAAGCGTATGGTCTCTATCAACACCTATTCCAAACCTCATCCTTATGACAATCTCTTCCTTTTGCGTGAGAGTCTTTAAGACCTTTTGAATGTGCTCAGATATCTCTATCCTTTCAGAATCTGAATAGGGGGATGGACTTGTCTTATCACCAATAAAATCCTCAAGTTCTGTGTCCTCATCACCTATAGGTGTTTGAAGGGCTATAGGATCCTGAATTGCCCTAAAAACCTCCTCAACCTTCCTAACTGGGACATCAAGCTTCTTTGCTATCTCGTCATTTAAAGGTTCCCTGCCAAGTTGTTGTGTAAGTTCTCGCGATGCCTTAGTAACCCTATTATAAAACTCCATCATGTGAACAGGCACACGGATGGTCTTTGTCTGGTCTATTAATGCCCTTGTAATTGCCTGCCTTATCCACCATGTTGCATAAGTACTGAACTTAAAACCCTTCTCATATTTAAACTTATCAACAGCCTTCATAAGTCCAATATTGCCCTCTTGTATTAAATCTAAAAGCGGTAGCCCTCTGCCAACATAATTTTTGGCGATGTTTACTACCAATCTGAGGTTTCTCGTTATCAATTCTTCCTTTGCACCATCTAAGAGTCTTTTCGCCTTCATTATCTTTTCCCATTTTTCTGTTAAAACCTCAACCTTTACCCCTACCTCTTGTTCCACTTTTTTAAAATCATTTTGAATTTCTTTATAGAGTTGCTCAAGATTTTTTGTTTGGTGTCCCTTTTTCTTCTTATCATTAATAAGATTCTTTAAGGTCTTTAAAGATGTAACCCCTTGTCTTTTGTATTTTTGAAGCTTTTGATTTGATATCTCTACTGATTTTACAATCTCCTCTAATCTATTTATAGTCTTATATAAAGCATCATAAGCCTTTTCTTCTTCGGTTATAAACTCTTCTTCTTCTGAATCAATCTGCGCCTTAATCTTTTCATACAATGGCATATTTATAATTGTATTTTTTATGATTTCTCTACCTTCTTCAAGTTTTTTAGCCAAGTCTGTCTCTTCAATCTTTGTCAAGATAGAGATATCCCCCATAGAATTGAAGTATGCCTGAACAAGGTCCTCCGTCCTTTCATGCTCCTCTATCTCGTCTTCAACCTCTTCACCTATTTCTATGCCCTCTTCGCCATCTACAACCTTTACCCCCATATCACTTAACACATCCATTAGGTCTTCTATCTCATCGGGGGAATAAAATTCAGAAGGCAGGGCATCATTCAACTCATCGTATGTTAAAACACCTCTTCTTTTTCCTAAAGTAACAATCTCCTCAAAAATATCTCTCTCTTTCATATTCCTCTAATACCTCTTTTTATGATATGTATAAAAGGATTTATCGGAAAAAAAACTAAAATTTTTTACAAATTTTGAAGGATTCACTTTTATAAAAATTATACATACATTAAGTTTTATTCACTTGATAGTCTGAAAAGACTAAAACAACCCTTCCCCTTACAAAAGGGTTACCATACAGTAATCTAACCTTACAGAACGGGATGGTAACGAGATCTATTAGCGATGTATTCAAACCCTTAAAAGACATATAGCTGGCGGTTACCTACTTTCCCATGACCTTGCGGTCATAGTATCATCGGCCTTAGGGAGCTTAACTGCCGTGTTCGGAA
>JBDNDH010000201.1:0-3898 GCA_046719235.1 Thermodesulfovibrionales bacterium | reverse complement strand
ATCAAATGTCACATCCTTTTTTGAGATCGTCTTTTCAAATGGGTAAAGATTAACTACCACCATATCAATTGTATCAATACCGTGAGATTTTATAGTGTCCATATCCTTTGGGTTATCTCTCCTTGCAAGTATCCCGCCATGAACCTTTGGATGTAGTGTCTTTACCCTACCATCCATAATCTCTGGAAACCCCGTGTAGTCTGAAACATCTTTTACGGTTAAACCAGCATCCCTCAGCGCCTTTGCTGTGCCACCAGTTGAAAGTATCTCTACTCCTGTATCAGCCAATGCCCTTGCAAAATCAATAACCCCTGACTTATCAGAAACACTTATAATCGCCTTTTTAATCATCAAAGCCTCCTCCAATATTGTTATATAAATCCTTTTGATTTCATGCTCACAAATCTGTTTTTGCCAATAATGATATGGTCCAATAGTTTTATTCCTACTATATCACCAGTTTTTTTTAGTCTTTCTGTGATAGTGATATCTGCGTCGCTTGGTTCGGGGTCACCACTTGGATGATTGTGGATAAAAATCACTGATGCTGCAGACATCTTTATAGCATCTTTAAATGCCTCGCGTGGGTGAACCAAAGATTCTGATAATGACCCAACACTTATTTGTGATTCACTTATTAGACGATTCTTTATATCAAGCATCAGGCAATAAAAAATCTCTTTCATAATGCCATGGAACCTTGGGAAGATATATTTATAGACATCATCGCTATCCCTAAAGACTTTGTCGTATCTTGGGGTTTCAGAGAATAGCCTCTTGCCGAGTTCAAATGATGCCTTGATCTGTGCAATCTTTGCATTACCCATGCCTTTAATCGACTTCAACTCTCTAACTGAGGCATTTGCAATGTTGTTTAGAGAACCGAAGTTATTTATCAATTCCATTGCAAGTGCCAAGGCATTTTTTTGACCACAGCCTGTCCTAAGGATGATTGCGATCAATTGGGCATTTGATAGAGAATCAACACCACCTTTTATTAGTCTTTCTCTTGGCCTTTCTTCCTCAGGCATTTCTTTTATCTTGTTCACTCAACCCTCAAGAAATGATATGACCATGCCAATGTATCTTTTGGCATGGTCATAGAATGGCTATTTTTTCTTTGTTGTAGGTTTTTTTTCAGTTGATTTTGTGCCACACTTTCCGCCAGATTTGGACCCAGATTTACAAGCCATAAAATCCACCTCCCTTTTTGTTAAATGTAAGATTATATCACATTATTTATAGCCTAAATCTATTATAATTTGATAAACGTAAGCAATAGCGTCATTATCTATAGAAAAAAGGCTCATGACGAGATGTTGTTCATACTTCCCCTCTATTAAGAGGGGATTAAGGGGTATGTTAGCTTTTGCCTGTGAAAATCATATCCCTTTAAATAATGCCAGAGAATAAGTGCTGTTATTTCTTAATTGTCAGGCTATGTCTTTAAATTTTGGATTATACTTAATTTTTAATACACCCTCTTTTTAGAAGGGAACAAATCGTTTACCATACTACAATTCTATTTTCCAACAATTCGTCTTGAACAGAAAATATGTTATTAGTCTTTTAATCTCCTTATAAAAAATGTGATGATTCCAAATTTGACGATAAAACTTAATAGAATTCAAAAGATCAAGATTGTGGTAATGTCAAAAGTTCTATAAAAATGCTGAAACATCATGTGCTATTTTAGAGACTATTTTTGATTATTTAAATTGACAAGCGTTGCTTGTTATGATATCGTTTAGTGGGCTAAATTTCTTTTTTTTGAGGCAAAGATATGCGATATATCTTCTTGATTACGATAATATGTGTTTTATATCCCATTGATGTATTTGCACTTGTGCCTCATACATTTCCTGCCTTATACAATAATGTAATCGCAAGGATGTTTTTTTTCTTGGCTTGCATCGTTATTGTTTTTTACCTCTACAAGAATAATCTCCACAAGGCATATGGGTGGAGGTATTTCTATTTCTCCATATTCTGCTTTACTTTATGGAATTTTAATATGTTAATAGCAAGAACTGCTGAACTCTTTGTCTTTGGGCCTACCGATGGTCTGAGTTATTTCAAACAGTATGTAATATTGGGGAATATGTGGGAATTTGTCGTCTATTTGGCACATTTTGATCATATAACGATGAACATAGCGACCCTACTCTTGTATATAGGGTTAAAACAGCACTTAGATAAGACAAGGTCAGAAACCGTTACATCTTACACACCTATGATACTTCCCTATTACCCTGTGATAGTATATGACTTTATAGGATCATCACTACAGATAATACTTACATTCATGTGTTTAAAGACGAGTATTCAACTGTATAAGACAGACAGGGACAATATCATCTGGAATTACATGGTATGGTTAACTGGTTCTTATTTCTTTTATGCAATTTCAAGGTCTGTTGGATACATCTTCAAACACATATTAATTATGTCAGGTGCAGAGGGGATCTTAAGATATATAGAGCCGATATCAGGAAGTATCAACACCCTTACATTCATTTGGCTGGGGACAGTAAGCCTGTTTTTTATAAGAATGTATCCAATCTACACTCGTATGTTAGAGGATAAAAGGAAGATAGAGAGTGTAAATACCGATATTATCAGTCTCAACAAAGACCTCCAAAATCTTGTAGCAGAGAGAACAATGGCTATCCTTGGTCTTTCTGTAGCAGACAAGGTCAGAAACCCTGTTGCTATCATAGGATGTGTCTGTAAGAGACTTGTCAATAAGGAGAAACTAAGCGATAAGGTTCGAGAAAGCCTTCTTGATGTATTAGATGAATGTAAGAAATTAGAGAGAATAGTCAACGAATTTGAAAATATCTTGAGGTCAAGGCACAGATTTTTTACCTATATAGACCTTAACGATATAATTAAAGAGATTACCATGTTTGTAAAAAGCGATGCCCAAAAGATGGGTATAACTATCGTTGAAGAGTTTTCTGAACATCCGGTCAAAATAAACGCCCAGAAGAACCTATTAAAGGCGGGCATTTTCCACATCATAAAAAATGCTATGGATGCCTGCCAGCAAAATGGCATTATTAAAATAAAAACTACCAGTGAGGGAGATAAGGTAATTTTGATGATTGAGGATAACGGTCTTGGTATTCCAGAGGAAAATCTTGACAAGATTTTTGATCCATTCTTCAGCACACATGAGAAGCGGATGGGTATGGGACTGCCGCTCGTAAAACAGATAGTCGCAGAGCATTTAGGTGAGATTAGGGTCAATAGTAAGGTGAATAGGGGGACGAAGTTTGAGATTATCTTCCCTGTTAAGTGGTGTGTTATTGCCGATGATGTCAGAAGGGAGGTATCAAGTGGAATCAAGACGTGAATATATAAAAAAGAAACTAAACGAGTTTTTTAATGGGAATGTGCCTGATTATATTGTTGATGCAGGCAAGACTCATATAACCATAAGGGTTAAAGACAATATTATGTATGAAAGGGATTATGTGGTTACGATATGTTCAGTTCATGAATATTTTACAAGCGAAGGTGAGGGTGACGATCTTGCCGGCATCAAGGGTGATCCACAATTTATCTACAATCTTGCACTCACATGTTTGAGGTGGTTTAAATTTATTAGTCCAGAGGAATACAGATAATCTTTTTGGATTACTCCAGCGGTTTTATCATCTTTTTTAGATCTAATAACTCTTTAGCCTCTTGTTCAGATATATAGCCCTTTTCAACCACAACATCTATGACGGATTTCTTCAATGCCATTGCAGTCTCAATTACATCCCTTGCCTTGTCGTAGCCAGTGATGGGAACAAGGGCAGTGCCTAAAATAGGATTTTGTAGAGCCTTTTGGTTTATTGCATCCTCATTGATAGTTAGATCTTTTATGACTAATTCGTTTAATGACCGT
>JBDNDH010000200.1:0-3902 GCA_046719235.1 Thermodesulfovibrionales bacterium | reverse complement strand
ATATCAAAGCACTTCTTATTTCATAAGGCTACTTTGTCCCATTTGGTTTGTAACTAAACAATATAAACATCTTGCTTCATGGCATTATCAATCGACGGTGCAGAAGGTAGATGCTATTTAAGGTGCAGTCTAGTTTTTATTACACTCTTATTTTTACCTTGACAATGTAGTAAAAAAATCTCTATAATTTCAGTCTCTTGGGGCTGTAGCTCAGTTGGGAGAGCGTCTGAATGGCATTCAGAAGGTCGGCGGTTCGATCCCGCTCAGCTCCATTTATAGGTGTTTGTGTCTAAAAAATTCGTAGTACACAAGTGGTACTGCTACAAGTGTTAGCAATGTTGCTGCGACCGCTCCAAACATCATAGATATAGCAAGTCCTTGAAATATCGGGTCAAAGAGCATCACAAAAGAGCCCACTACCACTGCAGCAGCGGTAAGAACAATCGGTCTGAATCTGACTGCACCTGCCATGATGATAGCGGTCTTTATATCTCCAGACTGTTTCCATTCCATTTCTATAAAATCTACAAGGAGTATGGAATTTCTGACTATTATTCCAGACAGGGCAATAAATCCTATCATTGATGTTGCTGTAAAAAAGGCGTTAAAGATCCAATGACCAGGGAGTATCCCTACAAGGGTAAGGGGTATCGGTGCCATTATCACTAAGGGTGTTATAAAATTTCTAAACCATGCTACAACCAAGATGTATATGATAACCAGAACTGCTGCAAATGCAATCCCCAGGTCTCTAAAAACCTCTATGGTGATGTGCCACTCACCATCCCATTTCATTGCGTATCTATCCTCGAGCCATGGTTGTATGGCATTATACTGTTTGATCTCATAGCCTTCTTTTAACTTGATATCTTGGATTGCTGGTCTCATCTTTAAAATTGCATACACAGGGCTTTCTTCAACACCTGCAACATCACCGATGACATATACGACCCTTTTTAGATTTTTTCTGTATATAGTTTTTTCCTCTATGTCTTCTTTGATGACGACTAATTCCGATAAAGGCACCTGTAATCCTTCCCTTGACATCACAGATGCTGATTTAATGGAATTGAGATATGACCTTTCTTCTATGGGTGATCTTAATACTATTTCCACAGGTTCTTTTTCGTCCTCTGTGTGAATGAGCCCTGCCTTCATACCACTTAGGAAAGTTGTGATGGTATCGGATATATTTGCTACATCAACATTGTGTATCCCTGCCTTTTGTCTATCTATCAAGATTTGTAGTTTCTTTTGGTCATCCTCCACATACCAGTCAACATCCACAACACCCTGAGTCTGTGAATATACATTTTTTATCTCTCTGGCTATCTGAATCTGTCTTTGAGGATCTGGACCATAGACCTCAGCAACTAATGTGCTTAGCACTGGTGGGCCTGGTGGTATCTCTGCTATCTTTATGTTTGCACCGTATTTATTACCTATCTGCTGTAAAGGGACTCTGATCCTCTTTGCTATGTCGTGGCTTTGTTCTTTTCTGTCACCCTTTGATGCAAGGTTTACCTGTATGTCTGCCACATTACTCCCTGAACGGAGAAAATAATGCCTGACAAGTCCATTAAAGTTAAATGGTCCTGCCGTCCCAACATATATCTGATAGTCTGAGACCTCAGGCACCTTTTTGAGGTAATCCCCAAGTTCTTTTGATAGCATCGCTGTCTCTTCAAGTGTCTTGCCCTCTGGCATGTCTATGATTACTTGGAGTTCTGACTTATTGTCAAAAGGGAGCATCTTGACCTTTACCATTTTCAAAGGTATCATCACCATCGTTGCCAATAGCAAGATTCCTACAATCCCGATAGCTGTTAGTCTTTTAAATCTATTGTCAATCAGTGGACCTAATGTTTTAAAGTAAAATGCCTTCATGGTCTTTCCCTCTTCTGATGGGTCTGAACCATGTCCCTTTACATTTTTTAGCACTATGTAACTAAGCCAAGGACTGACAATGAAGGCTACCAGGAGCGAGAATAACATAGCTGCTGAGGCACCTACTGGTATTGGTCGCATGTATGGACCCATCAAACCGGAAACGAAAGCCATCGGTAAGAGTGCGGATATCACGGTAAATGTGGCAAGTATCGTAGGATTTCCGACCTCATCTACAGCTAATACAGCATTTTGTGGACTTACTCCTTTCATTTTGAAGTGTCTGTGTATGTTTTCAACTACTACTATAGCATCGTCAACAAGTATTCCAATCGAGAATATGAGTGCAAACAGGGTGACCCTGTTTAGTGTATAGCCGTAAAGATAATTGATAAGAAGGGTAAGAGCCAAAGTGACAGGGACAGCGACTGCAACGACTATTGATTCCCTCCAGCCCAGTGCTATGGCTATGAGGATTATGACCGAGATTGTTGCTATCAACATGTGCTCAAGGAGTTCGTCAGATTTCTCATTTGCGGTATCTCCGTAGTTGCGGGTGATTGTGACATTTACTGCCTTAGGGATTACACTTCCCCTCAGTGCGTTTACCTTGTCTATTGCCTCTTTTGCAACTATACTTGCATTTGCGCCCTTTTTCTTTGCTATTGTGATGGTGACTGCCTCAAATGTGTTTTCTTTGGATTGGGTTTTTATGCCCTTTCGCTCTGCAGAGGGTCCGAGTCCCATAAAGACATAGTTGTTTGGCTCTTCTGGGCCATCGGTTATTCGGGCTATATCTTTCAGATATACAGGTTTGCTGCCACTTGTAGATACAACTATGTTTTTGAGATCTTCAACATCTTTTATTATCGCACCGGTTTCAACCAATATCTCCCTGTTGTTTGATAAGACTGTTCCAGAAGACATGTTAAAATTGGTCTTTTGGAGTATCCCTGCAATTATATGGGGTGAGATGTTGTATGCACGAAGCCTCTGGATATCAAGATCTATCCTAACCTGTCTTCTCTGTCCACCAATAATACTAAACTCTGATACATTCTTGTCTTTTTTTATCTCATCACACAAAACGGTGCCTATCCTTCTTAATTCATAACCTGTGTATTGTATGTCTTCACTCCAGAGGGTAAGTGTAAGGATGGGGACATCGTCAATAGATTTTGGTTTTACAAGTGGTTGAGATACACCTGGAGGGATTATATCGTAATTTGACATGAGCTTGTTGTATAGATTTACCAGACTATCTTCAATGTCTTCTCCTACATAAAAACGCACTATGGTGAGATTGTAACCGGGTTTTACTATTGAATAAATGTATTCAACCCCTTTGATCTCCCAGAGCAGTTTTTCCATTGGTCTTGTAACCCGCTCCTCTACCTCTTTAGCAGTAGCACCTGGATATGTAACGATTACATCGACCATGGGCACGACTATTTGTGGTTCTTCTTCCCTTGGTGTGACAACAATGGCAAAAAGTCCGAGCAGTATTGATGCGATTACAAGGAGGGGTGTTAGCTTGGACATCAAAAAGGCATTGGCAATCTTACCAGATATGCCAATCTTCATTTTAGTGGCACCTCAATCACTCCACCCTCAAAGGCCTTTTGTATGCCATCAGATATTACTATCTCTTTGGGTGACAACCCTGATATGACCTCTATTTTGTCTCCAAAGGTCTTGCCAATCTTTATCAGGCGGTAGTGGATAAGACCTTTGTTATCAACGGTGTATACACCGTTAAGTTGCCCCTTTTTGACTATCCATCCTTTATTTATCAAGATGCCCTCCCTTTTATCCAATAGGATTTTGACCTTTGCATACATCCCACTTCTGATATTTTTTGAAGGCAGGGCTATTTTAGCCGTAAATGTCCTTGTCTTTGTGTCAACAGAGGGGATTATCTCTGTGACCTTTGTGGTGTATTCGGTTCTTAATGCATCTACATAAACCTCTACAGGGCTTCCTACCCTTATGACCCCCAACATGGATTCACAATC